>JAAYVT010000460.1 GCA_012517025.1 Phyllobacteriaceae bacterium
AAACGACGCCGCCGCGTCCGCTGGACGCCTATTCGCGGTCGAAATACGCCGCGGAGATGGCGTTGACGGACGTGCTGCCGGAGAGCGCGCGGCTGATCGTGGTGCGCCCGGTCAATCATTCCGGCGCCGGACAGGTGAGCCGGAACTTCGCGCTGGCTTCGTTCGCCGCCCAGATCGTGGCGATCGAGCGGGGCGAGAGCGAGCCGCGCATCTCCGTCGGCGATCTGTCGAAGGCGCGCGACTTCCTCGACGTGCGCGACGTGGTCGAGGCCTACGTCGGGCTGCTCTCCAACGCCGATCGGCTCGACGACCGTCGCGCCTGCTTCAACGTCGCCTCGGGGCGGCCCGAAACTCTGGCGCATCTGCTCGACACGATGCGCGCGCATGCCCTGCGGCCGTTCGAGGTCACGGTCGATCCGAAATTGATCCGGCCGGCGAAGGTCGACATCCCGACCATGGCCTGCGACGCGGCCCGGCTCCGGGCGGCGATCGGTTGGGCGCCGCGGTTTTCCGCCGAGGACATGGTGGTCGACCTGCTGTCGTTCTGGCGCGGGCGGCGGGATCTCTCCTGACGCCCGCCGGGGCGGGACGGACGCGCGGTTCGACTTCGCCGGCGAAGGGTGTCGGGGCGGCCGGCGCGGTTCGGCGAACGGAGGGCGAGGACGATTCCAGGGCCGAATTTCGGCCGAATCCGAGGCGTGGAGGGCCCCCGAACGCGTTCGGACGGCACGAACGCACCGAAACGGAGGGTGTAGACGGGCATCGTTGACCGACGCGAGGGCGCTCGCTAGGTTGCCCGGCATCGTTGTGAGACCGGGTGGGATCGGCCGACTTCGGGTCGGACTCGCCTCTCCGTGTGGCGTCGCGGCGCGATCGACACTGCGTTCGATCGACATCCGACGATTTCTTTTGGCATTTCCAACCCCGACGGCGATTTGATGCCTGCTTCAGATCCTTCACGCACCGTCCTCTTCCTGCAGGGACCGGCTTCGGTCTTCTGGGGCGAACTGGCGGCCGCGTTCGAAGCGCAGGGCGCGCGGGTGCTGCGGGTGCGCCTGTCGGCGGCCGATCTGCTGTTCTGGCGGCGCCCCGGGGCGATCTCCTATCGCGGTTCGCTCGCCGACTGGCCGGCGTTCCTGGAGGCGCTGATCGAGCGGGAAGGCATCGACGACATTCTCGTCTACGCCGATCGGCCGCCCTATCACGCGGCGGCGTCGGAGGTGGCGGACCGTCTCGGGATCGGCTGTCACGTCGTCGAGAACGGCTATCTGCGCCCCGACTGGATCACGCTGGAACGCGGCGGCATGGGCGTGTTTTCGCGCTTCCCGGACGACCCGGAGGTCATCCGCGAGATCGCGCGGGACATCGCGGAGCCCGATCTCGAGGTGCGCTATCGGCACGGCTTCAGCGTGCTGGCGGTCAACGAGGTCGTCTACGATCTCGCCAATCGCTTCGGAAAGCCGTTGTTCCCCCGCTTCGTCAGCGATCGATACTACGATCCGCTGTTCGACTTCCTGTCGTGGATCCCGCGGATGTTCCACGCGCCGCGGCTGAGACGCGCGGCGACGGCGGTGGAGAACTGGGATCCCTCGACGCGGTTCTGGCTGCTGGCGATGCAGCTGCAGTCGGACTATCAGATCCGCGCCAATTCGCATTATCGGCATCTGTCGGAGATGTTCGACGAGGTCCTGACCTCCTTCGCCGCCCACGCGGAACCGGAGGATCGCCTCGTCGTCAAGTTGCATCCGCACGACAACGGCTGCGAGCACTGGGACCGCGTCGTCGACGAGCTCGCCGCGGAGCGCGGGATCACGGGGCGGGTGGCGGTGATCATCGGCGGCGACCTCGGACGTCTGCTCGGGCGGTCGCGCGGCGTCGTGCTGGTCAATTCGACGGTCGGCATCCACACGATGCGGGCGCTGAAGCCGCTGAAGGTGCTCGGCGGCGCGATCTACGACCTGCCCGGCCTGTGCCATCGCGGCTCGCTCGACAGCTTCTGGCGGACGCCGGAGCTGCCGGATCCGGCTCTGGTCGACGCCTTCGTCAAGGCGATCGGCGGGACGATCCAGATCAAGGGCGATTTCTACGATCCGGCCGGACGGGCGGCGGCGATCGCCGCCATCGTCGAACGGGTGCTCGAACGGCGGGTCGGCGAGCCGGGCGGCCACGTCGATGCGCCGCCGCGGCTTTCGCGGTTCCTGGCCGAAGGGGCGGAGCGGGCGCGGCGCCGGACCGCGACGGGCGGCGCATGAGCGCGTCGCCGCCACCGGTGGTCGTCCCTCGCCTCGATCGGGGGATCGCCGTCGAGGACTGCGGCGATCGGCTGGTCGAGATCGCGATCGAGGATCCAGACGGACGGTTGGGGCGATGCCCACGCGTGGTGATCCGGCGGCGCGACCCGCGTCGACCCTCGCCGGCGCGTGCGGTGCTGCTCGACCGGCACGGACGCGGCCGGTTCCTCGGCTGGCTGCCGGAGGACCCGGTCGGCGTCGAGATCGTCGCCGATCCGGCCGCGGCGGGGCATCCCGGCCGGTCGCCGACGGCGCGGCTCGCGGTGGTGCCGATCTGGCGGATGGTGGCGACGGTGGTGGTGCGGCGGCCGATCGGGGTGCTGCGGGTGCTGCGGCTGCGCCTGGCGGGAAACCGCAAGGGCGCGATCGCTCGCTTCGTTCGCCTCTTCGACGCGATCGCGGCGCCCTCCTACGCGGTCTGGTCGGTACTGCGCGACGAAGAGGACGCGCTCGCCCGGCCGGGCCTGCTCGCCGAGCTCGCCGCATGGCCGCGTCGACCGGTGGTCGAGGTTCGGATCGGTGCCGGACCGGCGACGGCACGGGCGGCGAGCCGCGACGCGCTCGAGGCGCAGATCTATCCGCACGTGCGGATCGTCGAGGCGGACGCGCCGCTCGGCGGCGACGTGGTCGCCGAGGTGCCCGCCGGCGTACGGTTGTCGCCGGACGCGCTGTGGCATCTGGTGCGCCCCTTCGCCTTCGATCCGCGAGCGGTCGCGGCGTATTGCGACGAAGACGAGATCGATCGACGCGGTCGGCGACGGTCGCCGATCTTTCGCGGCGCCTGGAGCCCGGCGCTCGCCGAGGCGGGGGGGCTGGCGCCGACGGTGGTGGCGGTGCGGCGCGATCGGATGGTCGGCGAGGACATCGGGGCGGCGGCCGGGGAACGGCTCGTCGAGATCGCGGCGGGGCATCGCACCGCCGTCCATCACGTGCCGCGGGTGTGCGTGCATCGCCCGGTCGAGACGCCGCCGCCGCGCCCGCTCGCCCGGCCGGCGCCGCGTCTGGCCGAAGGGGAACGGCCGAAGGTCGGTGTGGTCGTGCCGAGCCGGGACAGGGCCGAGCTGTTGGCGGCCTGCGTCGACGGGCTGTTCCGGCGCACCACCGGGATCGACCTCGAGGTGGTGATCGTCGACAACGGCAGCCGCGAGGCGGCGACGGCGCGCCTCTACGAGCGGCTGGCGGGAGAACCGCGCATCCGGGTGATCGAACGACCGGGACCCTTCAATTTTCCCGATCTGATCGCCGCCGGGGTGGCGGAGACCCGGCAGGAGCTGCTTTTGCTGCTCAACAACGACGTCGAGCCGATCGAACCGGGCTGGCTCGCGGCGATGGTCGCCGAACTCGGCGAGTCGGACGTCGGGGCGGTCGGTGCGCGGTTGCTGTTTCCCGACGGCCACGTCCAGCACGGCGGCGTGACCCTGGGCGCCGGCGGTATCGCGCGCCACACCTTCCATTTCTTCGGTCTGCGGGGCGGCGAGGACCGTGGCCTTCTCGCCACGAGGCGCGATGTTTCGGCGATCACGGCCGCGTGTCTCTTGACGCGGCGTTCGCATTGGGATTGCGTCGGGGGGATGGACGGCCGTTCCTTCGCGGTCGCCTACAACGACGTCGATTTCTGCCTCCGGCTGCGGAAGGCGGGCCTGCGCGTCGTATGGACTCCGGAAGCGACGCTCATTCATCGCGAATCCGTTTCACGCGGCGCGATCGACACGCCGGAGAAGCGCTCGCGGTTTGCGGCGGAAGAAGCGGAATTGTCGGCTCGGTGGGGTGCAGAGTTGTCGAACGATCCGTTCCACAATCCGAATCTGTCGCTGGTCGGGGAGGGCTTCACCCTGGAGCTCGTCCCTCGTGATCGGCAGGCGAGGGTCCCGTCATGAAGATGCAGATGCGACGCCTGGGCGTGTTCGTCAAACAGCATGCCCGCACGGTGGCCCACGGCGTCGCGCAGCTGCTGCCGCGGCCGAAGCTCGATTCCGACACCTCTTCGCGGCGCGACGGGCCGATCGAGCGGATCGTCGTCTTCGCGCGGCTGCCCAACCCGACCATCGACTACTATCTGGCGGCGCGGCTGGCGGCGCCGGGCATGCCGCCGTCGCAGATCGTCGACATTCGCGATCCGACGCTGCCGGCGATCGAGGCGGAGGGGACCTTCGTCATCGTCTGCCGCTACGCCTCGCGTCGGATGGTCACCTGGATCGACCGCAACGCCAATCGGCTCGCCGGCGTCGGCTTCTTCACCGACGACAACATCGGCGCGGTGATCACCGGGTCGGAAGCCCGGCTCGGTTATCGCCTGTTCCTCTATCAGCGCGGGCTGGCGCCGTTGCGTCGGCTCAACCGCCACATCGACGTGATGTGGGTGCCGACGCCGGCGCTCGCCGCGGCGCTCGGCGGCGATACCGTGCGGCTGATGCCGCCGGCGCCGGATCGCCAGACCTGGGCGTCCGCCGCCGCCGCCGGGCATCCCTGCGATCGGCCGCAGCAGGGGCCGGTCCGGATCGTCTATCACGCGACCGGCGTCCACCGGCGCGAGCACACGTTCCTGGCGCCGGTGATCGCGGAAGTGCTGCAGCAGCGACCGAACGTGGTGTTCGAAGTGACCGCGGACACCCGCGCCGCCCGGGCCTGGGAAGGCATCGAGCGGGTGACGGTGGTCCGCCCGACCTCGTGGGTGGACTATCTCGACCGTACCCTGCGGGAGCCGGCCGACATCGCGGTGGTGCCGCTGTTGAAGTCGCGCGCCAACCACGTGCGGGCCGGGACCAAGCGCATCGACGTGGTGCGGTTGGGGGCGGCGGGCGTGTTCTCGCAGTCGGCGGCCTACGGCGACATCGACGATTCCGGCGAGATCCGGCTGCCGAACCGCCGCAAAGTGTGGGTGCAGACGTTGCTGCGGCTCGTCGACGAACCCGAGCTGCGGGGCGAGGTGGCGCTGGCTTCGCGTCGTCTCGTCGAGGCGATGACCGAACTCGCCGAGGAGGGCATTCCGGATCTCCTCACGCCGGGCGGCCCGACGTTCGCGCCGCCGCCGGCCGGCAAGGTCGAGGCCCGGGTCGCCGGGATCGGAAGTTTGGCGTTGACCGGCGGTTTCGCCGTCGACGCCGGGTGATCCCGTCGCCGGATCTCCACCCTCGCGAAGGCCGGGGTCTGCCGCCCCGGCGTCGGCGCGTGTCGTCGTTCCCGTCGATCGGAGTGAAGGCGTGCGTCCCGCTCGGGCCTCGGGCGGGGGCGCGGCGGAGCGGCGACCGAGGGGTCGCCTCGGTTTCGCCGGGGGTCGACGATCGTCGGTGTTCCGAGGCGAGAATCGTCGACGCTAGAGTCGGTCGGAACGCGATCGGCGGGCCGACCGGGACGGGTGCCGCGCGTGAGGCGACGGCGCCGTCGCGCGGTCGTCGCGACCGGCGGGCGAGAATCCTCGGCGGAAACGCCACGGCGCGGCGGCGCGGGAGACCGAGATGAGAGAAAGTCCACGTCTGCACTGGCTGCCGGCGCGACCGGAGGACTGGCGTGCCCGTCTGAAGGCGGTCGCCGGCGCCCCGGCCGACGCGGAGGCCTGGGCGGAGCTCGTGCGGCTCGCCCGTCACGACCTCGACTTCGCCGCGACCAACGCGCTCGCCGGGGTGATGGGGCGGCTGTTTCCGGCCGGCGATCCGCCGTCGGCGACGACGCGGCCGGAGCGGTTGGCGGTGATGTCGTCTTCGACGACGACGCATCTGCTGCCGAGCCTGGTGGTCGGCGCACTGCGACGCGGCATCCCGCTGGTGGCTCACGAAAACGACTACGGCCTCTATCGCAACGAGCTGATCGAGGCGGACGGACCGCTCGCCGCGTTCCGGCCGACCTCGGTGTTGTTCGCCCTCGACGCGCGGCATCTCACCCGCGCGGCGGCCGACTGCCGCACGGCGGCGGAGACGGAAGCGGCGCTGGAGCGCACCCTCGACGATCTCGCCGGGTTGTGGCGGCGCGCCCGCGAGCGCTTCGGCGCCAAAGTGCTGCAGCAGACACCGGTCGCCTGCCTGCCGGCGACGGCGGGATCGAACGAACATCGCAACCCGGCCTCCGCCGCCGCCTTCGCGGCGCGGCTGGCGGCGCGGCTGCGCGAGCGGGCCGACGCGGAGGGCGTCGACCTCGTCGCCGTCGACGAGCGGATCGGCCGCGACGGGCTCGCCGCTTGGCACGATCCGGCGTTCTGGTTCAAGGCGAAGCAGGAGATCGCGCTGCCGGCGGCGCCGATGTGGGGCGATCTGGTCGCCCGCGTGCTGGCGGCGCGACAAGGCTGCGTCGGCAAGTGTCTGGTGCTCGACCTCGACAACACGCTGTGGGGCGGCGTGGTCGGCGACGAGGGACCGCTCGGGGTGGTGATCGGCGAGGGCAGCACGCTCGGCGAGGCTTTCCTGTCGATCCAGGCTTATGCGGCCGATCTCCGGCGGCGCGGCATCCTGCTCGCGGTCTGTTCGAAGAACGACGATGCGGTGGCGCGGGCGGTGTTCCGCGACAACCCGGACATGCTGCTGAAGGAGAGCGACGTCTCCTGCTTCATCGCCGACTGGACCGACAAGGCGACCAACCTCCGCGAGATCGCCCGGCGGCTCAACATCGCGGTCGATTCGTTGGTGTTCCTCGACGACAATCCGTTCGAGCGTGGGTTGGTGCGGCGCGAGCTGCCGTCGGTGTTCGTGCCGGAGCTGCCGGACGCCCCGGAGGGCTACGTCACGGCGCTCGCCGATTCCGGCTGCTTCGAGGCGGTGGCGCTGACCGAGGAGGACTTCGCGCGGGCCTCTTATTACCGCGCCGATCGGCCGTCGCTCGACGTGGCGGTCGAGGCGACCGACCTCGACGCTCATCTCGCCGAGCTCGACATGGTGATGAGCTGGGGGCGGGTCGACGAGGGCACGCTGACGCGCACCGCCCAGCTGATCAACAAGACCAACCAGTTCAATCTCACCACCCGGCGGCACGGCGAGGACGAGGTCCGCGCCATGGTCGCGGATCCGGACACGCTGGCGCTGTGGTTCCGCCTCGCCGACCGCTACGGCGACAACGGGTTGATCGCGGTGGTGATCGCGCGGCGCGACGCGCTCGAGAGCGAGACGTTCGAGATCGACACGTGGCTGATGAGCTGTCGCGTGTTGGGACGGCGGGTCGAGCAGGCGACGCTCGAGGCGCTGATCGCCGCGACGCGGGCGGCCGGTGGACGGCGACTGATCGGCGTCTATCGCCCGACCGCGAAGAACGGCATGGTGCGCGATCATTACGCGCGTCTCGGATTCGAGACGATCGCGGACGGCGACGACGAGGTGCGCGGCCGTCTCGAGCTCGATCGTTTCGTCTCCGCTTCTCCGCCCATCGACATTCGTGAGGTCGTTCGATGATAGCCGACACCGTGGTCCACAGCATCTTCGCCGAGATCTTCTCCGACGTGTTCATGCGCGACGACATCGCGATCTCCGACACGCTGTCGGCGCGCGACGTCGAGGGCTGGGATTCCTTCAAGCAGATCGAGATCGTGATGGCGACGGAGGAGCGGTTCGGCGTCAAGCTGACCTCGGCCGAGCTCGACGGTCTGCGCAATCTCGGCGCCCTGATGCGCATCGCCGCCACCCGCGGCCGGCTCTGAGCGACGACGGGAGGGGGCATGGACATTCGTCTCAGCGAGGTCGTGTTCGACGCGGCGGCACGCGACGCCTTCGTCGCCCTGTCGCGGGACGCCAACCCGGTCCACGTCGACGCGCTGGCGGCGCGGCGCACCGCCGCCGGGGTTCCGATCGTGCACGGCGTTCACCAGC
>JAAYVT010000461.1 GCA_012517025.1 Phyllobacteriaceae bacterium
CCAGTCGCTATTACCTCGTCACCTGGCTCGGCGAGCGCATCGTCGCCGACCTGCGCGACCAGGTCTTCGCCCACGTCACCCGCCTCTCCGCCGACTTCTACGACCGCTCGCTGTCCGGCGAGATCGTGTCGCGGCTGACCGCCGACGCCACCCAGATCAAGGCCGCCGTCGGCGCCTCCGCCTCGATCGCGCTGCGCAACTTCTTCCTCTTCGTCGGCGCCGTGGCGATGATGGTGGTGACCAGCCCGCGGCTCTCCGCCTTCGTGCTGCTCGCCATCCCCTTCATCGTGCTGCCGCTGGTCGCCTTCGGCCGCAAGGTCCGCGCCCGCTCGCGCCGCGCCCAGGACACGCTCGCCGCCGCCGCCGCCTTCGCCTCCGAATCCATCGGCGCGATCCGCGCTCTGCAGGCCTTCACCAACGAGAACGCCGCGATCGCCCATTTCGCCGCCGCCGTCGAGAAGGCCTTCGAGGCCGCCCGCGCGTCGACCAAGGCGCGCGCGATCCTGACCGCCTTCGCCATCTTCATGGTGTTCGGCTCGGTGGTCGGGGTGCTGTGGGTCGGCGCCCGCGACGTCCTCGCCGGCGACCTGACGCCGGGCACCCTGTCGCAGTTCGTGCTCTATTCGGTGTTCGCCGCCGGCGCGCTCGGCGAGCTGTCGCAGGTGTGGGGCGAGATCGCGCAGGCCTCCGGCGCCGCCGAACGCCTCGCCGAGCTCCTCGCCGAGGTCCCGACCATCGCCGCGCCCGCCGCCCCGGTCGCCCTGCCGATGCCGCCGCGCGGCGAAATCCGCTTCGAGGCGGTGCGCTTCGCCTATCCGAGCGCGCCGGAGCGGGTGATCCTCGACGGCGTCGACCTCGCCGTGGTGCCGGGCGAGAAGATCGCGCTGGTCGGCCCCTCGGGCGCCGGCAAGTCGACCCTCTTCCACCTGCTCGAGCGCTATTACGACCCGATGTCGGGCCGCGTCGCGATCGACGGCGTCGACGTGAAGAGCGCCGATCCGACCGTCGTGCGCGATCGCATCGCCATCGTGCCGCAGGACACCGTGATCTTCGCCGACACCATCATGGAGAACATCCGCTACGGCCGCCGCGACGCTTCCGACGACGAGGTGATCGCAGCCGCCCGCACCGCGTTGGTCGACGAGTTCGTCGAAAAGCTGCCGGCGACGTGGCAGACCCAGGTCGGCGAACGCGGCGTCATGCTCTCCGGCGGCCAGCGCCAGCGCCTCGCCATCGCCCGCGCCGTGCTGCGCGCCGCGCCGATCCTGCTGCTCGACGAGGCGACCAGCGCCCTCGACGCCGAGAGCGAGGCCTTCGTCCACACCGCGCTGGAGCGGCTGATGGTCGGTCGTACCACCCTCGTCATCGCCCACCGTCTGGCGACGGTGCTGGCCTGCGACCGCATCCTGGTGCTCGACGCCGGCCGCGTCGTCGAGGAAGGCACCCACGAGACGCTGGTGGCGAACGACGGCATCTACGCCCGCCTCGCCCGTCTGCAGTTCCAGGGCGGCG
>JAAYVT010000462.1 GCA_012517025.1 Phyllobacteriaceae bacterium
CCCGCCTCGCTCCACCGCCCGAGACCCGGCCTCGCCCCACCACCCGAGAGGACGTCTCGTGACCAACCGCCTGACCCCCGCTCGACTGCTCCGCGGCAGCCTGATCGCCAGCGCGCTGCTGGTGGTCGCGGCGGCGTTGCTGCAACCGACCACCGCTCGGCTGATGACGGCGATCGTCGGCGAGGGCGCCCGGTGCGACGGCGTCCGGATCCGCGTCTCGGACCGCGACGGGCTGGTCGGCGCGCGCCTCGGCGCGCCCTACAAGTATCTGGAACGGCGCGAGGTTCTCGACGCCGCCTTCTCCGAACGGCGGGCCGTGCCGTCGCTGGCGCTGCGCATCGCCGAGGTCGCCATGGGCCGGCTCGACGTCGCCTACGGAACGGGCAATGCCCATGATTGGGATCTTGCGGCGGCCGACCTCTTGGTGCATGAAGCCGGCGGTCGGTTCACCGTCGCGAACGGCGAACCCCTGCGATACAACCGGTCCGATCCGCGTCATCCGGCGCTGATCGCCGCCACGCCCGGTCTGTTCGAGGAGGCCCGTCGCCTGCTCGATCGTCTCGCCGGCTGACGGGTTCCGCGACGGCGCGGCGACGGCCTCGGGAGCATTCCCTCATCTTTCCTCGGTTCGGTGGAGCGACATGACCGCGACGCAAAAGAAGCAGCAGCTTCTCCATCTCGTCCTCGGTGGCGAACTCGAAGATCTCGCCGGACACGAATTCCGCGATCTCTCGAAGATCGAACTGGTCGGCGTCTTCCCCGACTACGACAGCGCGAAGGTCGCCTGGAAAGCCAAGGCGCAGTCGACCGTCGACAACGCCCACATGCGTTATTTCATCGTGCACTTGCACCGTTTGCTCGATCCCGACCACAAGCACTGAGGCGTCGCGTCGCGGTCGCCCCACCCGAGCTTCGGGCGGGGTGACGCGGTGCGCGTTCGGCGGTAAGAAGCGTCCTCGATACCGAGCCGAGGACCGTCGCGACGATGAGAGCAGCATGCGCCATGGCGCTCGCGCGCGCCGTGAACCGGTTTTCGTCACCCTGCGGCCTGCCGCGACCGACGAGGGCGACCTCATGTTGAAGTCGCTCGTCGAGCGGCCGGGTTTCCGTCGGCTGGTCGCCGGTGCCATCGCCGGGTACTACCGCCTCGTCCATCGGACCTGCCGCACCATCGTCGAACCGGCGGACTTCTGGGAAAAGATGGGCGATCCGCATCCGATCCTCGCCACCACTTGGCACGGTGAGCATTTCATGACGCCGTTCGCCAAGCCGCAGGCGTGGCCGGCGGCGGCGATGATCTCGCGTTCGCGCGACGGCGAACTCAACGCGATGGTGGTGGAGAAATTCGGCATCGGCACGATCCGCGCCTCCGGCGGACGCGACGGCGCGGAAGTGGCGCGGCGCGGCGGCGTGCGCGGCTTCATCGAGGTGGTGAAAGCGTTGCGCGACGGCGTCTCGGTGTTGATCACCGCCGACGTGCCGAAGGTGTCGCGGGTGGCCGGCGAGGGCCTCGTCCAGATCGCCCGCAAGTCGGGGGTGCCGATCTATCCGTTCGCGGCGGTGACGTCGCGACGCCGGCGTTTCTCGTCGTGGGATCGGGCGGTGCTCAATCTGCCGTTCGGCCGCTTCGCCGTCGTCTACGGCGAGGCGATCGTGGTGCCGGCGGACGCCGACGCCGAGGTGATCGAGGCGAAACGCCTGGAGGTCGAGACGGCGGTGAACAGGGTCACGGCACGGGCCTATCAACTCGCGGGGGGACGGGATGTCTGACCTCCTCGGCGAGGGCGCGCTCGCCCTCTATCGCGGGATTGGGCGATTGATCGCCCCGGTGTTGCCGCTCGTCCTGACGGTGCGCACCCGTCACGGCAAGGAAGACCTGCGCCGCCGCAACGAGCGGCTGGGATGGCCGCGCCGGACGCGTCCGGGCGGGCCGTTGGTGTGGATCCACGCCGCCAGCGTCGGCGAGACGGTGTCGGTGCTGCCGCTGGTGGAACGTCTCGTCGAGGACGGCTTCGTGGTGCTGCTCACCTCCGGCACGGTGACCTCGGCGCGGATCGCCGAGGACCGGCTGCCGCGGGGTGCGTTCCATCAGTACGTGCCGCTCGACGTGGCGGCCTACGTCGAGCGTTTCCTCGATCATTGGCGCCCCGACGTGGTGCTGTTCGTCGAATCGGAGATCTGGCCGGCGACGATCGATCGGGTGAGCCGGCGCGGCGTGCCGATGCTGCTGATCAATACGCGCATGTCGGAGCGCTCCTTCGCGCGCTGGCGCCGGATCGGCGGGCTGCCGCGGGCCCTGTTCGGCCGCATCACCCAAGCCCTGGCGCAGGCGCCGGGGGACGGCGAGCGGTTGGCGGCCCTGGGCGTGCCGACGGTGACGGTCACCGGCAATCTGAAGTTCGACGGCAGTCCGCTCGACTGCGATCCGGCCGAGGTGGCGCGCATCGTCGCGGCGACGGCGCGGCGGCCGACGTGGATCGCCGCCTCGACCCATCCCGGCGAGGAGATGATCGCGGCCAGAGCGCATCGGCTGGCGCGCGAGCGACTGCCCGATCTGCTCACGGTGATCGCGCCGCGCCATCCCGATCGCGGCGACGCGCTGCGCACCGATCTCGCCGAACAGGGGCTCGCGGTCGCGTCGCGGTCGCGCCGCGAGCTGCCCGGACCGGCGACCGACGTCTATCTCGCCGACACCATCGGCGAGATGGGGTTGGTCTACCGGTTGGCGCCGATCGCCTTCGTCGGCGGCTCGCTGGCGCCGCGCGG
>JAAYVT010000463.1 GCA_012517025.1 Phyllobacteriaceae bacterium
CCGGCCCGCCTCGCCCGACTTGCCGTAGTCGCCCGCGAGCGCGGCGGAGAAGGAGGCGGGCACCGCGCCGAGCGCGATCCGGCCTTCCGGCCGCTTCGGCCCGGCGAGCGAGGGCACGACCGAGGCGAGATCGAGTTCCAGCGTGTCGGTGAAGACCGGGTCGGGGGTCGATGCGTCGCGGAACAGGCCCTGCGCCTTGGTGTAGGCTTCGACCAGGGCGACTTGCTCGTCGCTGCGGCCGGAGAGCCGCAGATAGGCGAGGGTCTCGGCGTCGACGGGGAAGAAGCCGCAGGTCGCGCCGTATTCCGGCGCCATGTTGGCGATGGTGGCGCGGTCGGCGAGCGTCAGGCTGCCGAGGCCGGGGCCGAAGAACTCGACGAACTTGCCGACCACCCCCTTCTTCCTGAGCATCTCGGTGACGGTCAGGACGAGGTCGGTGGCGGTCACGCCCTCGCGCAGACGACCGGCGAGACGGAAACCGATCACTTCCGGGATCAGCATCGACACCGGCTGGCCGAGCATCGCGGCTTCCGCCTCGATGCCGCCGACGCCCCAGCCGAGCACACCGAGGCCGCCGACCATGGTGGTGTGGCTGTCGGTGCCGACGCAGGTGTCGGGATAGGCGAGGACGGTGCCGTCGGCGAGATCCTTGGTCCACACGACGCGGGCGAGGTACTCGAGGTTCACCTGATGGCAGATGCCGGTGCCGGGCGGCACCACGCGGAAATCGGCGAAGGCCTTCTGGCCCCATTTCAAGAAGGTGTAGCGCTCGTGGTTCTGCTCGTATTCGCGCTCGACGTTGAGCGACAGGGCGAGCGGCGAGCCGAAGTGATCGACCACCACCGAGTGATCGACCACCAGATCGACAGGAACCAGCGGATTGACGCGCGCCGGATCGCCGCCGAGGGCCGCGACCGCGTCGCGCATGGCGGCGAGATCGACCACCGCCGGCACGCCGGTGAAGTCCTGCATCAGCACGCGGGCGGGGCGATAGGCGATCTCGCGCTCGCCCTTGCCGCGGGTGGCGGCCCAATCGGCGAGCGCCTTCACGTCGTCGAGGGTGGCGCCGCCGGTTTCGACGTGGCGCAGCAGGTTCTCCGCCAGCACCTTCAGCGAGAACGGCAGTCGCGACAGCCCGGCGAGCCCGGCCGCCTCGGCGCGCGCCAGCGACTGATGGAGAAAAGTGTGGTCGCCGACCGTCAACGGCGCGAGGGCCGTGAGATCGGACGTGGGCGTCGAGGACGTCATCGTCGCTCTCCTCTCGACCGGTGGCCGAGCGAGCGTCGACCCCGGAACACGATTGCATCGCGTCTTCATATGGGTCGCGGCGCGTCGACGGGGAGGCCTTCGGGCGCATGGCAGTCGCCCCCGCCGCAGGGCGCCGGTCACGCGAACGTGACGCTACGTCCGCCGGCAGGGAACGACGGATCCCGGGCGCGCCGACCCTCGCGGGCCGCGACCGCTCAGGCGCCGACCGGGATCGGACGTGCCTTGGCCTCGAGGTGTCGGCGCACCTCGGCGGAGGCGACGACGTTGCCGTTCTCGACGAACTCCTCGTGGTTCCGCTCGATGGCGCCGAGGTCGTAGAGGTAGTTCA
>JAAYVT010000464.1 GCA_012517025.1 Phyllobacteriaceae bacterium
CGATTGGGACCTGCGACCGCGCCGGCCGGACTGGTCGGGCGGGCTGGCGCGCGCCTGGACGCCGGGCGAGGCCGGCGCCACGGCGCGGCTGGCGGCGTTCGTCGCCGACGGACTGGCGCGCTACGCCGAGGAGCGCGATCGCCCCGATCGGGACGGCGTCTCGCGGCTGTCGCCGCATCTGCGCTTCGGCGAGATCTCGCCCTTCGCGGTATGGGCGGCGGTGAAGGCACGGGTCGCCACAGCCCCGACCACGGCGGCGTCCGCCGAGAAGTTCCTCGCCGAGATCGGCTGGCGGGAATTCGCCCACCACTTGCTGTTCCACGCCCCCGACCTCGCCGAACGCAATCTCCAGCCCCGCTTCGACGCCTTGGCCTGGCGCGACGATCCCGCCTTCGTCGCCGCCTGGCGGCGCGGGCGGACCGGCTATCCGCTGGTCGACGCCGGAATGCGGCAGTTGTGGGAGACCGGCTGGATGCACAATCGCGTGCGGATGGTGGCGGCCTCGTTCCTGGTCAAACACGGGCTCGTCGATTGGCGCGTCGGCGAGGCGTGGTTCTGGGACACGCTGGTCGACGCCTGCCCCGCGAACAACCCGATGGGCTGGCAATGGGTCGCCGGCACCGGGGCGGACGCCGCCCCGTTCTTCCGCGTCTTCAACCCCGTCGCCCAGGGCGAAAAGTTCGATCCCGACGGCGGTTACGTCCGCCGCTGGGTGCCCGGCACGGCGGCCTTGCCGAACGCCGTGGTGCACGCGCCGTGGACCGCTTCCCCGGCCGTCCTCGCCGCCGCCGGGGTGCGGCTCGACGAGACCCTGCCGCGCCCGATCGTCGATCACGCGGCGGCGCGCCGGCGCGCGCTCGACGCCTTCGCGGCGACCGCGCGGCCCGATCCGTGAGGCCGCCGGCGCGGCCGCCTTCGCCAGGGATCGATTGACATCGGCGGCAGCGATGGGGCAAACCACGGCCGTGGGTGAAGCATCCGATGAACCCCTGGTCCGACGCGTCCCCTCGGCGCCGACGGCGAGATGCGAGCGAAAGACCCCCCGATCATGACCGAATCCGCAGCACAGGCGAAACCCTCGGCGCAACCGTCGGAACTGGGTCTCGGACACCTCTTGACCTTCGCCTTCCCGGCGCTGCCGGTGGCGGCCTTCCAGCTCCCCTTCGTCATTCTGGTCCCGAAGTTCTACGCCGAAACCATCGGTCTGAGCTTCATCGCGGTCGGCGCGATCATCTTCGTGGTCCGCATCATCGACGCCTTCCTCGATCCGTTCGTCGGCTATTTCGCAGACCATTCCAACCCGCGTTGGGGCCGACGCCGCACTTGGTTCGCGCTCGCCGCGATCCCGACCACCATCGGCGCGCTCTTCGTCTTCTCGCCCTTCCCCAACGTCTCCTCGGACAATGCGGTGTTCTGGGGGGCGTGGTTCTTCGTGTGGTCGATGCTGTTGTCGGTCGGCTACACGGCGCTGTCGCTGACCCACCTGTCGTGGGGCGCCGAGATCTCGACCAGCTACTACGGCCGCAACCGCATCTTCGCCGCCCGTGAAGTGCTGGCGGTGATCGGTACGCTGGTGGCCACCGGCCTGCCCTTCGTGCTCTCCACGCTCGGCTACCACGGCGAGGCGCCGGTGCTCATCGCCCTGGCCGTCCTGGTGGTGGCGACGCTGCCGGCGCTGGTGGCGCTGACCGTCTTCACGGTGCCCGAGCCCAAGCACGTCGCCCGCAAGCACCTGAACTTCCTCGAGGGCCTCAAGGGCCTCGCCCGCAACGAGCACTTCGTCCGCCTGCTCGGCGCCTATGCGCTCGCCAACATGGGCAACGGCGTCCCGGCGACCCTGCTCCTCTACTACGTGCGCGACTACGTGCACGGCAACGAGGAGACCCAGCGCTTCCTGCTGCTGCTCTATTTCCTGTTCGGCGTGATCTCGACCCCGCTGTGGCTGTGGGTCGCCAAGAAGACCTCCAAGCACCGCGCCTGGAGCTTCGCGATGTTGGTCGCCTGCACCGGCTTCGTGTGGTCGCCGTTCGCCGGCCACGAATGGCTCGGCGACTATGCGGTCTACGCCTTCGGCGCGATCATGATCCTCGCCGGCATGTCGGTCGGCGCCGACCTGATGCTGCCGGTGTCGATGCAGGCCGACGTCATCGACGTCGACACCGCCCGCACCGGCGAACAGCACACCGGCTTCTATTTCGCTTCCTGGGCGCTCGCCAACAAGATCGCTCTGTCGGTGGCGCTGGGCATCGGCTTCGTGCTGCTCGGCATCGTCGGCTACGACAAGGGGGATCGCGACGCCGATCCGCTGACCCCGGCGGAGGTCCACGTCGTCGCCCAGCCGCCGAGCGAGGGCGCCGGCGTCACCCTGCCGAAGATCACCAAAGAGACGGCGCAGGCGCCGAAGCGCAAGGGCCACCATCACCCCAACCCGGACAAACCGGTGAAGCAGACGCCCACGGCGAAGTGGACACTGATCTTCCTCTACGCGATCGTGCCGATCCTCTTGAAGCTCGCGGCGGTGAAGCTGGTCTGGAACTTCCCGATCGGCGCGGCCGAGCAGGCCAAGCTGCGCGCCGAGATCGACGCCCGCCTCGCCGACGAGAAGGCGAACGGCACTTCCGCCGCCTGACCTCGGAGAAAGGCGTTCTCCGGGCGGCGCCCGCGACGCAAACCCGTGCCTTCGCCGAAGGCGGCCGACCCGTCATGATCCTCGCCATGCGAAAACGCGAGGCGAGGACATGACGGCGGTGACGAGCGATCGATGGGGTGTGGTGCCGGACGTGATCGCCGCGATCGGCAACACGCCGCTCGTCCGCCTGCGGCGCGCGTCCGAGGCGACCGGTTGCGAGATCCTCGGCAAGGCCGAGTTCCTGAACCCCGGCCAATCGATCAAGGACCGCGCCGCCCTCTCCATCGTCCGCGACGC
>JAAYVT010000465.1 GCA_012517025.1 Phyllobacteriaceae bacterium
ACAGACCGAGCCGCCGGCGCTCCACCAGCTCGAAGCCGGGACGACCGAGAATGCGCTCGATCGGGAAGTCCGGCCGCCAGCCGAGCTTCTTGGTGAGCGGCGTCAGCGCCTGCTCGATCGCCCGCCGCCAGCCGCTCTCCGAGGCGAAGTGCGAGACGAAGATCGCCTCGCCGCCGGGCCGGGTCACCCGTTCCACTTCCGCCATCACCGCATCGGGATGGGGCACCACGGTGATCGCGTACATCACCGCCACGGTGTCGAAGGAGGCCTCTTCGAAGGCGAGGCGCGTCGCGTCCATCTCGAGCAGCGCCTCGACGGTGTCGAGCTTCTGCGCCTCGACGCGCCGCCGCGCCACCGCCAGCATGTCCGGCGACAGATCGATGCCGGTGACCCTCAGATGCTTCTCGTAGCGCGGCAGGGTGATGCCGGTGCCCACCCCGACCTCGAGCAGCCGACCCTGGCGACGGTTGATGATTTCCACCGCCAACCGCCGGCCGGCCTCGAACACCCGTCCGAACACCCAGTCGTAGACCGGCGCCCAGCGCGAATAGGCGGCGAGCACCGCCTTTTCGTCGAGGCGCGGCGCCTCGCCGGCCTCGGTCGTGGCGACCACCCGTTCGTCCCGCAGTTCCGCCACGCTCGCGCCTTCGATCTTCATCCGTTTCTCCAACATCTCCCGCCGGACCTCATTGAGCGGCCGAAGCCGCGCCGGAAACCGAACGATCGACGAGCTCGTCCAGCTCCCGTTCGACCCCGGCGATGGTGCCACCGCCGAGAACCCGCGCGCCCCCTTCCGGGGCGTCGTAGAAGACCGCCGCCTGGCCCGGCGCCACGCCGTGTTCGCCTTCGAGCAGCTCCACCACCACCCGGCCGTCGACGACGCCGAGCAACGCCGGTTGCGGCGCCCGCGTCGATCGCACCCGCGCCCAGATCTCCATGGGGTCGCCGGAAAGCGATTCGAGCGGCTCGTCGCCGAGCCAATTGACCTCACGAAGATGAAGCCGTCGTGTCATCAGCGCCTCGCGCGGCCCGACCACCACCCGCCGCCGATCGGCGTCGAGCCGCACCACGTAGAGCGGCTCGCCGATCGACACGCCGATGCCGCGTCGCTGGCCGACGGTGAAACGAATGATGCCGTCGTGGGTTCCGAGCACCCGCCCGTCGACGTGGACGATCTCGCCCGGCTCGACCGCGTTCGGCTTCAGCCGCTCGATCACCTCGGCGTAGCGCCCAGACGGCACGAAACAGATGTCCTGGCTGTCCTGCTTGTCGGCGACCGGCAGGCCGAGCCGGCGGGCGACCTCGCGCGTCTCGCTCTTCGGCAGACCGCCGAGCGGAAACCGCAGGAAGTCGAGCTGCTCCTGGGTGGTGGCGAACAGGAAGTAGCTCTGGTCGCGATCGAGATCGGCGGGACGGAACAGGCCGCGATGGCCGGAGGGAAGCGCCCGCGTCGTCACGTAGTGACCGGTCGCCAGCGCCTGCGCCCCGAGCGCCCGCGCCGTGTCGAGCAGGTCGTGGAACTTGACCGTCTGATTGCAGGAGACGCAGGGCACCGGCGTCTCGCCGGCGAGATAGCTCTCGGCGAAACGATCGATCACCGCCTCGCGGAAGCGATCCTCGTAGTCGAGCACGTAATGCGGGATGCCGATCGTCTCGGCGACGCGGCGCGCGTCGAGAATGTCCTGACCGGCACAGCACGAGCCCGGCCGATGCGTGGCCTCGCCGTGATCGTAGAGT
>JAAYVT010000466.1 GCA_012517025.1 Phyllobacteriaceae bacterium
ACCTTGACCTCGCCGCCCGTCTCGGCGGTGAGACGGATCTCGTGCGTCGCCAGTCGATCGTCGCGGAAGGTGCGGAAGAACGGCCCGGTCACCTTGTCGCTGCGGTCGCCGTCGGTGATCGTCACCGTCTGGCCCTTGGCCTGATCGGCGACGGCCGAGGCGGCGAGCACCGACCACGCCTGTTCCTGGGTCGAGGTCTGCGGTCGGGCGTCGCGCAGCCGCTCGATCGCGGCGGCGACGTTCGCCCAATCCGACGGCGGCCGCCGGCTCTCCGCCATCAGGGCGAGCGTCATCGCCCCGTCGCGAAGGCCCGAGCCGTAGTCGGCCCGCCACACCCGTGGCCCCTCTCCGGCTGAGAGCTTGGCCACCGCCGCCTGGAACACCGGTTCCGCCCGCGCGCCGTCGCCGAGCAGGGCGAGACCGGCGGCGAGCTGCGACCGCGCCGAGGCGGAGGCGAAGAGCTCGAGCTTCTGGTCGGAGAGATAGCGCAGGTCGCCCATCACCGGCCGGCCGTTGCGGGCGAGCACGTAGAGCGCGTAGGCGAGGTCCGGCCCGTCCTTTTCCGCCGGTTCGGTGGTCTGCGAGACGTAGTTGCGCAGCCGGTCGAGCGCGAGATCGAAGGCCTTCTGCGGCACCGCGTGGCCGTTCTCCCGCGCCCTGGTCAGGAAGTCGGCGACGTAGGCGTCGAGCCAGACGTCGTCGTCGTCGCCCGCCGCACTCCACAGGCCGAAGCCGCCGGTCGACAGTTGCCGCGACAGCAATCGGTCGATCGCTCCGTCGATCCGCGTCTTGGCGTCCTCGTCGAGGGCGAGCGCCTGATTGGTGGCGAGCTTGTCGACGTAGAGCAGCGGCAGCGCCCGACTGACCAGCTGTTCCGAGCAGCCGTAGGGGTAGCGATCGAGCGCGGCGAGCAGCCCCGGCACGTCGAGCGCGCTCCACGGCGAGATCGAGACCGACACCGCGCCGGTGCCCGGCAGGAAGTCGGCGAGGAGATCGCGCGAGATCGTGACCGATCCGTCGGCCGCGAGCTGTTGCACGCTGCGCCGATAGACCTCGGTGGTCGGCGGCGCGATCGGGAAACTCGCCGTCTGGGTGGCGTCGATGCCCGGCCCGGTCAGCCGCACCGCCACCGACGCCGGCCCGATCCCCGCCGCCGTCACCGGCACCGAGAAGGCGGCTCGGCCCTTCGGCGCGAGCTTGACGGTGGTCGACAGCGCCTCCACCGGCACGATCAACGCGCCGCGCAGATCGAGCTCGACGGTGTAGTCGCCGGCCGGTCCCTCGACGTCGTCGAGCGCGAAGTGCAGTTGCGAACGGTCGCCGAGCGCCAGGAAGCGCGGCACAGTCGGCTGGATCACCACCGCGTCGCGCACCACCACGTCGCGATCGGCGTGTCCCGTCTTGTCCGCCGTCCAGGCCATCGCCATGACGCGGACCGTGCCCTGGAAGGCCGGCACGTCGAAGACGATCTCCGCCTTGCCGTCCGGCGTCGTCTCCACCACGCCGGAATAGCGGGCGAACGGCGCCTCGCGCGGCGGCGAGGTGAGATCGGCGGCACCGGAATCGCCGCCGACCTTGATCTCGCCGCGCGTGCCCTGCATGCCGTCGATCAGGAAGCCGTAGAGATCGCGCAGATCGACCGGCAGCTGCTTCTGCCCGAAGAACCAGCGGTCCGGGTTCGGCGTCTCGAAATGCGTCAGGTTGAGGATGCCGACGTCGACGGCGGCGACCACCACCCGCGCCGGCTTGTCCGCCGCGCCGGTGACGGTCAGCGGGATCCGCAGCTGTCCGCGCGGCCGGATCATCGCCTCGGTCGCGACCTCGACGCCGAGCACGTGGGCGGCCGGCGCCACGCCGAACCACGCCACGCCGACGGCCCGGCCCGGCATCCGCCGCGCCTTGACGTCCATCGGCCGATGCGCGACCGCCACCACGTGGGCGCCCGCCCCCCAGGTCGCGTCGACCGGGAAGGTCACGGTGGCGCCCGCGGGCTCGACCTCGACCACCTTTGTCGCCTCGACCTTGTCGGTCACCACCATCACCGTGGCGGTACCGGCGAAGCGGGGCTTCAGATGCGCGGAGAGCGTCTCGCCGGCGTCGTAGGCCGCCTTGTCGAGCGAGACGTCGAGCACGTCCGGGCTGTCCGCCTTGTCCGATCCGCCCCAGCCGACCGAGAAGCCGAGCGAGGTGTGCGATCCGTCGACGCCTCTGAGTTCGAGGCGATAGCTGCCCCAGTCGACCGGCACGGCGAGCCGGGTCGGGTCGGCGGTGCCGAGATCGATCGTGCCGTCGGCGACGCGGCGATGCGTCTTGATCACCTGCGACTGCCAGCGCCCCTCGCTGTTGAACCACTGCCAGCGCCGTTCCTCGGCCTGCAGCTCCCACTTCAGTCCCTTCATCTCCCGCCGCTTGCCGTCCGGCAGCGCCGAGAGCACGTCGAATTCCGCCTGCGCCCCGGCGGCGAGCGCGCCGGGGGCGAAGCGCGGCTTGACGCCGATCACCGGGGCGGCCGGCAGGATCGGGATGGTCACCACCCGCTCCACCGCCCGGCCGCCGGCCTCGGAGACCGCCACGTCGATCTTGGCCTGGATCGGCCGCGTCACGGTGGTCGGCGGGATCGGCACGGTGAGGGAGGCATGGCCCTTGTCGTCGGTCGCGCCGGGTTCTTCGAGCTCCTGCGACACCGTCTCGAAGGTCTCGTCGTCGAGACCGACGGTGTAGCCGGAAAGCCCCGGCACGGTGGCGGTCGGGGCGAGCTCGACGGCGACGTCGCCGCGAATGTCGAGCTCCGCCCCCGGCGCGCCGTAGAGGTGATCGGCCTGGACGCCGACCCTCGCCGCCTCGCCCGCCGAAAGCGCCGGCTTTGCCGCCGTCAGCGTGACGTCGATGCGCTCCGGCACGTAGTCGGCGACGAGGAAGGTCGTCTCGCCGATCGGCGGCCGCTTCGGATCGGCGAGGACGCGGATCCGCCACGTTCCGGTCTGCAGGCCGGAGATCAGCGGCAGCGACCACGCCCGCCCGCCGTCGCCCTGGTCGCCGACCGAGGCGCGGCGATATTCGACGCCGTCGGGCCGCTGCACCACCAGGGTCAGCGGCACCTTCGGCACGGCGATGCCGCGGGTGTCGCGCAAGAGCGTCGTCACGTTCACCGTCTCGCCGGTGCGATAGACGCCGCGCTCGGTCGACACGAAGGCGTCGAGTCCGTGCGGCGGCAACCGCCCCTTGACGCCGCGATCGGTCAGATCGAACGGCTCGCGGGCGAGATCGAGGAAGCCGTAGTCGCCCTTGCCGTCCTCGGCCACCACCAGCCCGGGGGCGAGGCCGCCGGAGCCGCGGGCGAGACCGGCGTCGAAGGCGGCGCGGCCGTCGGCGTCGGTGGTCGCGGTGGCGAGCACGTCGTTGTTCTTGGCGACGAGACGGATCGAGAGGCCGGCGACCGGCTTCGCCGTGCCGAGCGAGCGGGCGAGCACCACCAGCCCCTCGTCACCGGAGAGCGCGGTCAGCCCGAGATCGGAGACCACGAACCATTGAGTGGCGCGGTTTTCCCAGGCCTCCGGCTCCTCGCCCTCTTCCGTGGCGGTCTTCGGTCCCGGCAGCTTCGCCGTCATCACGTAGACGCCCGGCTCCATCTTGCCGATCGCCTCGGTGATCGGGAACGCCGTCACCACGTCCTTGTTGAGGTCGCTCTTGACCGTCAGCGAGCCGGTCCAGACCAGTTTCCCCTTCTCGTCGGTCAGCTTGCGGGTCTGATAGCCGTCGAGCGCGCCGAGGAAGGTCTCCTCGCGCACCGTCGCGCCGAGCGAGCGGTCGCCGATGCGATGGACCGCGACGTCGACCGAGGGGGTGTTGACGGTGACGACCGGCAGGCCCTCCTGCCCGGTCGAGGGCAGCACGTAGTTGCGGCCGGTGAAGCGCACCTGCGGCGAGCGATCGCGGACGTAGAGGTCGTAGTCGATCGCCTTGTCGAGGTTTTCGCCGACGGTCGAGGGCAGACCGGCGCGCAGCACCACGCCGTAGCGTTTGCCGTGCTCGAGCCCGTCGACGCAGAGCTGGCGCGTCTCCACCGACACCGCCGGATTGGCGAGGCCGGAGACCGCCACGAACGGGGTGTAGTCGACCTTGCCGCCGACCTTCAGATCCTCGGTGAAGGTGAAGCAGACGCGCGGGCTCGCCGCGTCGTTGTCGATCTTGTACTCGTCGACCTTGAACCCGTATTGCGGACGCAGCCGGTCGTAGAGGGCGACCGCCTCCGGCACCTGTGAGATCTTGACCGCCTGCCGGATCACCTCGATCGCCGTCTTCGGTTCT
>JAAYVT010000038.1 GCA_012517025.1 Phyllobacteriaceae bacterium
GGCCGGTGCCGACGCGGTGCTGGTGGTCGCGCCCTATTACAACAAGCCGAGCCAGGAGGGCCTCTACCGGCACTTCCTGGCGGTCGACGCCGCGATCGACATCCCGACCATCGTCTACAACATCCCGCCGCGCTCGGTGGTCGACATCTCGGTCGACACCATGGACCGGATGTTCCGCGACGGTCGCAAGATCATCGGCGTCAAGGACGCGACCGGCAACCTCGCCCGTCCGGCGCTGCAGCGCATGAAGTCGGGGCCGGAGTTCCTCCAGCTCTCCGGCGAGGACGCGACCGCGCTCGGCTTCAACGCCATGGGCGGGGTGGGCTGCATCTCGGTGACCGCCAACGTCGCCCCGAAGCTCTGCGCCGCGTTCCAGGCGGCGACGGCGGCGGGCGACTACGCGAAGGCGCTCGAGTATCAGGATCTCCTGATGCCGCTCCACCGCGCCCTCTTCCTCGAACCGAACCCGGCGGGACCGAAGTATCTCGCCTCGCGTCTCGGGAAGATGAAGAACGAGCTGCGTCTGCCGCTGGTCGAGGTCTCGGCGCCGGTCGCCGCGGAGCTCGAGGCGGCGGCGAAGCACGCCGGCATTCTCTGAAAGGGACGGGTCCGATGACCGCCGAAAAGGGCGGCGGCCATCGGCTCGCCGCCGAGAACCGCAAGGCACGCTTCTCCTATCACATCGTCGACACTTGGGAGGCCGGCATTCAGTTGACCGGCACCGAGATCAAGTCGTTGCGCGGCGGCCGGTCGAACATCACCGACAGCTACGCCGCGCCCTACGGCGACGAGATCTTCCTCTACAACTGCTACATCCCGGAATATCTCCAGGCCAACCGGTTCAACCACGAGACCCGGCGGCCGCGGCGGCTGCTCATGCACCGCAAGGAGATCCACAAGCTGATGGGGGCGGTGGAGCGCGACGGCATGACGCTGGTGCCGCTCGACATCCACTTCAACGACAAGGGTCGCGCCAAGATCACGTTGGCGCTCGTCAAGGGCAAGAACGCCGCCGACAAGCGCGAGACCGAGAAAGAACGCGAGTGGAACCGCGAGAAGTCGCGGTTGATGAAGTACCGCGACTGACGCCGGCCTCAGATCCCGGACGCCGAAATCACCAGACAGCGCGACGCCAGCGTCGGGAAGGCGTTGATCAGCGCCGTCGCCTGGCGCAACTCGCCGGCGACCTCGGGGGCGAGCTTGGCGTCGCGGCGCCGGTTGGCGCCGGCGCCCAGCCGAAACAGCGGCCACAGCAGCACCGCCAGGAACGACGCCCCCTTCTTGAGCCGGTCGGCGTGAACCGCGATGGTCGAAAACCCCGCCGCCCTGAGCCCCCAATGCCAATACTGCACCGGCAGCGGCTGGATGTGACCGACCAGATCGCCCGCCAGCTCGGCCCGCGTCGACGGCGTCGGATAGAGCCGATGGCAACCGGTGACGAAGAACGACCACCGGCTGGTGACGTTGCCGACGTTCGGCGTGGTGAAGATCAGCCGTCCGCCCGGCGCCAGCACACGGCGCAACCCGGCGAGCAGCTCGTAGGGCGCCCGAACGTGCTCCAGCACCTCGATCGCGATCACCAGATCGAACGACCCGTCGTCGAAGGGCAGGGGCCGGTTGAGGTCGACCATCCGCGCCGGCACCTCGTCGGTGCGGTAGCTGTCGAGCGAGATGTCGACGGCGAGGACGTGGGCCGCCGGATCCCATCCGCGTTCACGATAGAGCGCGGCGAGCCGACGGCTGAAATGACCGGATCCACATCCCAGGTCGAGAATTCGCAACGGGCGATCGAGCCCGTCGCGGACCAGACGTTCCACCTTGTCGGAGGTCGCCCCGGCGGAGAGAGCGGTCGGATCGTTGGGCATCGTCGGCTCCGGTGGCGGCGCGCGCCGAGGGTGACCGAGACGTGTGCATATTATTTCTGGTTTGTAAATACGACGACCGGATCGTCGCCGGTCCCGGCGTCTCCGCCGCCGCCGCGTCGCTCGGGCCCGCGACCGGTCGCCGTCTCGTCACCCCTCTATCGCCGCCGCGATGCCGTCGAAGACCGAGCGGAACATTTCCCGCGTCAGCCGGCCGGTGTTGGTGTTGTAGCGCGAGCAATGATAGCTGTCGTGCAGGCGCAGCCCGTTCGCCAGTCGATGCACCGCCGCGTGCGCGAACGGGTGGAGCGCGAGTTTCTCGCCGACCGTGCGCAGAAAGGTCTCGTGCGCGATCCGCCCCAGCGCCAGCACGTCGGTGATCGTCGGGTGGGCCGCCAGGGTCGCGACGAGATAGGGGCGACAGGCGTGGATCTCCGCCGGCGTCGGCTTGTTCTCCGGCGGCACGCAGCGCACCGCGTTGGTGATCAGGGCGCGCGTCAATCGCAGCCCGTCGTTCGGATCGGCGCGGAAGGTGCCGTCCGAGAAGCCGTAGTCGGAGAGCGTTTCGTAGAGCAGATCGCCGGCGTAGTCGCCGGTGAACGGCCGCCCGGTGCGGTTCGCCCCGCGCAGGCCCGGCGCCAGCCCGACCACCAGGAGACGCGGTGCATCGCCGACGAAGCTCGGCACCGGCGAGTTGAACCACCCGGGCTCGCGCGCCCGCCAATCCTCGCGGAAGGCGACGAGGCGAGGGCACGACGGGCAGTTCCGATCGGGATCGAGCGGCGAGGAGGCGGGCGTCATCGGCGGGTCCGGGGCGAGAGAAGACGAAGACCCGGGGTCGAGCGCCCCGGGCCGCGCGTCTCTCGATGATCGCATTCGCGATCCCGATCAAGCCTCGTCGTCGAAGTCCTAGTCGGTCTCCTGCTGACGCCGCTGCGCCTCGCGCTCGGCCATCCGCGCCATTCGCTCGGACGGATCGCGACCGATCCGGTTCTGCAGCTGGACGAGATCGACGAACAGGTCGGCCTGCCGGCGCAGGTCGTCGGCGATCATCGGCGGCTGGGTCTGCAGCGTCGAGACCACGGTGACCTTCTTGCCTTTGCGCTGCAGTGCCTCGACCAGGCGGCGGAAGTCGCCGTCGCCGGAGAACAACACGATGTGATCGACGTGCTCGGCGAGTTCCATCGCGTCGACCGCCAGCTCGATGTCCATGTTCGCCTTGATCTTGCGGCGACCGGTGGAATCGAAGAACTCCTTGGTCGGCTTGGTCACGACCTTGTAACCGTTGTAGTCGAGCCAGTCGATGAGCGGCCGAATCGACGAATATTCCTGATCTTCGATCAATGCGGTATAATAATATGCACGCAGGAGATAGCAACTCGCCTTGAATTCCTGCAGGAGCCGCTTGTAGTCGATATCGAAGCCGAGGGCCTTCGAAGTGGCGTAGAGATTTGCGCCGTCGATGAACAGCGCGACTTTTTCGCGGGGATCGAGCATCTTGTTTCGGAGCTTTCGTAATCCGGTTGTCGGGGCGCGCCGGTTGTCTTTTTTTAAATCGGCCCGGCGGGCATCAAAAAAACGCGATCGACCTTCGGATTTTCGTCTCTCTGGAAATTTTCCGAAGTACCGAGAGGTAAACCGCGTGCGCATGTTAGCGGTCTCGGGTCGAAAAAGCCAGGAATTCTTTCTCTCGGCCGACTTCGACTTGGAGTGGGTCGACTGGTGTGGTACGACTCGGGGAAACCGACGCGATCGAGAGATCTCGCCGGGTTTCTTGCATTTCCGCGACGAAGGCCGTATGTGTCACGCCTTCGAATTCGCCCCGCGAGGAGGAACGACATGGCGCGCGTCACCGTCGAGGACTGCATCGACAAGGTCGAAAACCGTTTCGAGCTGGTTCTGCTGGCGAGCCATCGCGCGCGCATGATCTCGTCCGGTTCGCCGATCACCGTCGATCGCGACAACGACAAGAACCCGGTGGTTGCGCTGCGCGAGATCGCCGACGAGACCATCAGCACCGAGGACCTGAACGAGGAGTTCATCCACTCGCTGCAGAAGTTCGTCGAGGTCGACGAACCCGAGCCGGAGCCGGTGCCGATGGTGGCGCTCTCCGCCTCAGAGGACGACGCCGAGATGCAGTTCGACCGCATGTCGGAAGAAGAGCTGCTGCGCGGCCTCGAGGGGCTGGTGCCGCCGGACAAGGAAGAGGAAGACTGAGGTCTTCCCACCCTCCACCGCCCGAACGTTCGACGCCCGCCTTCGCGGGCGTCTTTTCGTTCCGCCGTCGCCTCGCTCGTCGTTCGCTTCGACGTCGCATCGTCGCACGACACGCTGCCGTGTGTGCGATGCACTGGCGGGATCGGATCGCGGTCTGTTAGATTGTCCGCCCGCCCTTCGACCCGCTCGCCCGAGGTCCCCGCCCACGCCATGATGCGTCAGTACGAACTCGTCGACCTGGTCAAGCGTTACAATCCCCGTTGCGACGAGGCGTTGCTCGACAAGGCCTACGTCTACGGCATGATGAAGCACGCCCCGCAGAAACGGGCGTCGGGCGATCCCTACTTCTCCCATCCGCTCGAGGTCGCGGCGATCCTGACCGAGCTCCGGATGGACGACGCCACCATCGCCACCGCGCTGCTGCACGACACCATCGAGGACACCGACGCCACCAAGCTCGACATCGAGCAGAAGTTTGGCTCGGAGATCGCCGAGCTGGTGGAGAGCCTGACCAAGCTGAAGAAGCTCGACTTCGTCTCCAAGAAGACCGAGCAGGCGGAGAACTTCCGTCGTCTTCTGCTGGCGGTCGCCGCCGACGTGCGGGTGTTGCTGGTCAAACTCGCCGATCGTCTCCACAACATGCGCACCCTCGGCGCCATGCGCGAGGACAAACGCCTGCGCATCGCCGAGGAGACGATGGAGATCTACGCGCCGCTCGCCGGGCGCATGGGCATGCAGGCGATCCGCGAGGAGCTCGAGGATCTCTCCTTTCGCTGGCTGCAGCCGGACGCCTACGCCTCGATCGTCGGCCGTCTCGCCACCCTGCGCGAGGAGAACAAAAACCTCATCCCGGCGATCGAGCAGGCGCTGTCCGAAAAACTCGGCTCCGACGGCATTCCCGCCCGCGTCAAGGGACGCGAGAAAAAGCCCTATTCGATCTTCACCAAGGTGCAGCGAAAAGGTCTGTCGTTCGAACAGCTCTCCGACATCTTCGGCTTCCGCATCGTGGTGGAGAGCCTGCACGACTGCTACCACGCCCTCGGCATCGTCCATACGACGTGGTCGATGGTGCCTGGCCGGTTCAAGGATTACATCTCGACGCCGAAGCAGAACGACTATCGCTCGATCCACACCACCGTGGTCGGGCCCGGTCGACAGCGCGTCGAGCTGCAGATCCGCACCGAGGAGATGCACCGCTTCAACGAATACGGCATCGCCGCCCACGCCCTCTACAAGGACGGCGACCACATGTCGGGCGGTCGCAACATCGTCGATTTGTCCAAGGAATCGGGCGCCTATTCGTGGTTGCGCGAGACCATCGAGCGGCTCAACGATCCGACCCTCAATCCGGAGGAATTCCTCGAGAACACCAAGCTCGAGTTGTTCCAGGATCAGGTGTTCTGCTTCACCCCGAAGGGCAAGATCATCGCCCTGCCGCGCGGCGCCACCCCGATCGACTTCGCCTATGCGGTACACACCGACGTCGGCAACACCTGCGTCGGCGCCAAGATCAACGGTCGCGTCCGCCCGGTGATGACCGAGCTCGCCAACGGCGACGAGGTCGAGATCCTGACCGCCAAGGCGCAGTTGCCGCCCGCCGCCTGGGAGCAGATCGCGGTGACCGGCCGGGCGCGCGCCGCCATCCGCCGCGCCACCCGCGACGCCGTCCGCAAGCAATTCAGCGGCCTCGGCCGCACCATCCTGGAGCGCGCCTTCGAGCGCGCCGGCAAGGAATTCTCCGAGACCGAACTCGCCGGCTTCGTCTCTCGCCTCGGCCACAAGCAGGTGGGTGAGGTGCTGGCGGCGGTCGGACGCGGCGAAGTCGCCTCCGAGGCGGTGCTGCGCGCCGTCCACCCCGAACTGTTCGACGGCCGTCCGCTGCCGGTGCCGCGCCCGGCCTCGGCCGAGGGCTGGTTCGACGCCGGCGCCGCGACCGGCGTGATGAAGTTCCGCGTCCCCGACGGCGGCTCGGACGATCGCACCTCGATCCCGATCCGCGGCCTGTCCGGCGATCTGCCGGTGCGCTTCGCCCCCAACGGCGGCGCGGTGCCGGGCGACTGGATCGTCGGCATCCTGACGCCGGGCGAGGGCATCACGATTTATCCGATCCAGTCGCCGGCGCTGAAGGAGTTCGACGAGGAACCGTCGCGCTGGCTCGACGTGCGTTGGGACATCGACCCCAATTCGCCGGCCCGCTTCCCGGCCCGCATCACGCTGAATTCGCTGAACGAGCCCGGTTCGCTCGCCCAGATCGCGCAAGTGATCGCCGACAACGACGGCAACATCGACAACATCAAGATGATTCCGAAGGCCGCGGACTTCCACGAGATCGTCATCGATCTCGAGGTGTGGGACCTGAAGCACCTGACCCGCATCATCAATCAGCTGCGCTCGAAGCCTATCATCGCCTCGGCGACGCGGGTGAACGGGTGAGGGGACGCACGTGCCCCACCCGCCGCGTGCTCCTCGCCGACGGAGGCTTCCGCCGGCTGCGCCGCCTCCGTCTCAGGTCGGCTGCCGATCGGAGACCTCGCCGCGTGCCTGCCGGGGCGTCGGCGGCAGTACGGTCGGCAACGGCGTGGCGCGCTCGCCGCGCCGATCGCGCCGTTTGAACCTGCTCTGATACGCCCGCCGCTGTTTCGTGACCTCGTAGAGGACGATGCCCGAGCTCGTTCCGAGATTGAGGCTCTCGATCATTCCGAACATCGGGACGCCGACGCACATCTCTGCGCGCTCGACGGCGAGATCGCTGATGCCGGTCGCCTCGCTGCCGAACCAGACGGCGAGTTTGGCGTGCGTCGTGTAGTCGCCCTCGTCGAGGAAGATGCTCGTCTTGCCCTTCACATGCGGCGAGGTGACGATCGACGTGAAGCCGTTCTTCTCCAGGTGGTCGAAACACGCCTCGGTGCTGTCGAAGCGCTTCACGAAGGTCCATTTCACCGCGGAGACGGACGACTTCGAAATCGACGCGCGTTGCCGGAGGTCCTGCCAATCTTCGGGCAACGACCGGCGGGGATCCACCACATAGACCTTCTCGACGCCGAGGGCGTTGACGTTGCGGATCACCGTCCCGATGTTCCGGATGTCGGTCGGGTTTTCGAGAAC
>JAAYVT010000467.1 GCA_012517025.1 Phyllobacteriaceae bacterium
ACGTCGACTGCCGCTTGGCGTATTGCCGGGTCTCGACGATGCCGCGCTCGATCGCCTCCTCGAGCGACCTCCGCCCGGCCGCCACGTCCGCCAGCGCAGCCACCCCGATCGCCCGGCTCGCCGGCATCGCCGCCGCGAGCCCGCGAGCCGCAAACGCCGCCGCCTCCTCGACCGCCCCTTCCGCCACCATCGCCTCGAACCGCCGCGCGATCCGCTCGTGCAGCACGGCACGCTCCGGCTCCAACACGATCCGCGCCGCCGTCTCCGGCGGCACCAGCGCCGGCGAATGCGGCATCGCCTGCCACGCGGCGAGCGAGCGCCCAGTCGCTTCGATCACCTCCAGCGCCCGCGTCAGTCGTTGCGTGTCGGTCGACCGCAACCGCGCCGCCATCACCGGATCGCGCGCGAGAAGCTCGCGGTGGAGCCCTTCCGCCCCGACCTCGGCCGCCCGCGCCCGCCAGAACCCGCGCACCTCGTCCGCGACCTCCGGAACCGGCGCCAACCCCTTGGTCAGCGCCTCGAAATAGAGCCCGGTGCCGCCGACGAAGATCGGCACCCGCCCCGCCGCCTCCACCTCCCCGAGCACCGGTGCGACGTCGGCGAGCCAATCGGCGACCGAGAAGGCCCGCGCCGGGTCGACGTGGCCGTAGAGCCGGTGCGGCGCGGTGGCCTCTTCCTCGGCGCTCGGCCGGGCGGTCAGGATGCGCAGGCCGGCGTAGATCTGCATCGAATCGGCGTTGATCACCACGCCGTCGAGGGCGCGCGCCAGTTCGATCGCCACCGCCGACTTGCCGCTGGCGGTCGGGCCTGCGATAAGCACCGCGCGCGGCGGCCCCGCGTCTCCTTCGCTCATTTCGTCCGTGTCTCCTCGCCGGTCAGGAGCTTGTTCTCGATCATGACCCATGTTGCAACCCTGATCTCGGCTCCCACCGCGCCGGTGGTGACGGACGCGCTGGTCGCCGCCGCCCGCCTGCGCCTCGCCGGCACCGGCACCGACGTGCTGGCGACCGGTATCGCGGCCGACGTCTTCGCGACCCTCGAGCCCGGCACCGAGAAGGAGATCGCCGAGGATCTGCGCCTCGCCCTCGACGCCCCCGTCGACGTGGTGATCCAGCCGGTCCGCGCCCGCGCCAAGGGGCTGCTGGTCGCCGACATGGATTCGACCATGATCGGCCAGGAATGCATCGACGAACTCGCCGCCGAGCTCGGACTGAAGACTAAGATCGCGGCGATCACCGAGCGCGCCATGCGCGGCGAGATCGCCTTCGAGCCGGCGCTGCGGGAACGCGTCGGCCTGCTCGCCGGCCTGCCCGCCTCGGTGGTCACCAAGGTCATCGCCGAGCGCATTCGTCTCACCCCCGGCGCGATCGAGCTCGTCCGCACCATGAAGGCGAACGGCGCCTACACCGCGCTGGTCTCCGGCGGCTTCACCGTCTTCACCGGCCCGATCTCCAAGATGATCGGCTTCGACGAACACCGCTCCAACACCCTGATCGAGGAAGACGGCAAGCTCGCCGGCCGCGTCGCCGAGCCGATCGTCGGCCAGGACGCCAAGCGCGCCGCCCTGCACGAGCTCTCCGCCGCCAAGAAGGTGCCGCTGCCCCTGACCCTGGCGGTCGGCGACGGCGCCAACGACCTCGCGATGATCCGCGATTCCGGCCTCGGCGTCGCCTACCGCGCCAAGCCCAAGGTGGCGGCGGAAGCCGCCGCCCGCATCGAGCACGGCGACTTGACCGCGCTGCTCTACGTCCAGGGCTATCGCCGCAGCGAGTTCGTCGGCGCCTGAAACGGCGAACGGCGCCGGATCGCTCCGGCGCCGTCCGAACCGAACCGATCGGCGCGACCCCTCACTCCGTCGACAGCGTCACGAAGCGCATTTCGCCCTCGGCCGAGGAGATCAGCACCAGCGCCCGCTTCTGGCCGCCGGCCTTCAGCGCCGCAAACTTCTTGACCACGTCGTCGGGGCTCGCGACCTCTTCCTGGCCGACCTCCAGGATCACTTCGCCGGGCT
>JAAYVT010000468.1 GCA_012517025.1 Phyllobacteriaceae bacterium
CACCAGCCCGTTCCAGCCGGCGTGCACGGCGGCGGCGAACAACACCGCGAGAAAGACGGCGAGACTCATGAAGGGGGCTCCGCGACGACGTCCTCTTGCCGCCTCGCAGCAGAACCGGTCAAGCGACCGCCGCGGCCTCGCGCCGCTCCTGGTGGCGGTCGCCGGTGCCGCCTTCTTCGCCGAACCGCTCGCCGCCGGCGCCTGGGTCGGCGTCGCGACGATCTCCGCCGGGGTGGCCGGCCTGGTCCTGGCCGGTCGCGCTCGACGCGACGGTCTCGTGGTCGCGGTCGCCAACGCCGTGGTCATCGCCACCTACACCCTCGTCGACGCCCATGCCGCGCGCCTGTCGGGCTCCCCGGTCGCCTATGCCGCCTGGGAAGCGATCGCCACCGCGCTGCCGATCGCCCTGTGGGCGCGGGTGCGCCGCGGCGCGGCCGCTCCGCCGACCGACGTCGCCTCGCTCGCCGTCGGCCTCCTCGGCGGTGCCGCGACCACCGCGTCCTACGCGATCGCCCTGTGGGCGATGACGCACGCCCCGGTCGCGGTCGTCGCCGCGCTGCGCGAAACCTCGATCGTCTTCGCCTTGGCGGTCGGACGCGGCGTCTTCGGCGAGAGGATCGGCCGCACCCGACTGACCGCCGCCGCCGTGGTGGTCGCCGGCGTCGTGGTGTTGCGTCTGGCCTGACGCGCTCGGCCGCGGGGGGGCGTGCTCAGTCGCGCGCGGCGACGACGTGGAAGAACGAGCCGGAGACGTGGCCCCGCCGGCTGCCGGTCGGGGCGGGGGGCGAGCCGTAGGCGTCGGCGACCGCCGCGAAGGGCGCGTCGTCCCCGAGATCGAGCACCGTGGCGTAGTGGAATTCGTGGCCGGCGAGGCGACGGCCGCGCGGCCCGAGGACGCCGTCGGCGAGGAGTTCGACCTCGCGATAGCCGAGATTCATCTTGCGTTTGGCGAACGAGGTCGCGACCGACAGCAGGTCGACCATCGGGTGGACGACCCCGTCGGCGTCGGTGAGGCTGCGGCCGAGCACCATGTAGCCGCCGCACTCGCCGTGCACCGGCTTTGCCTCGGCGAACCGGCGCAAGCCGTCGTGGAAGCGCGACGCGGCGGCGAGGCGGCCGGCGTGGAGCTCGGGGTAGCCGCCGGGCAGCCAACAGACGTCGGCGTCGCCGGCGGGGGCCTCGTCGGCGAGCGGCGAGAAGAAGACGAGCTCGGCGCCGGCGGCCCGCCATCCTTCGGCGAGATGCGGATAGAGGAAGGTGAAGGCGGCGTCGCGAGCGACGGCGATCCGCCCGCCCGGCGGCGCGATCGCGCCGATCGGCGCGGCGTCGCTGAGGGGCGCGAGCGGCCGGGCGGCGGCGACGAGGCGATCGAGCGCGACGTGGGCCTCGACGAGGTCGGCCATGCGGTCGAGGATCGCGTCGAGGCCGCTGGTCTCGGCGGCCTGGACGAGGCCGAGGTGGCGCTCCGGCAGGACGACGTCCGCGGTGCGCGGGATCGCCCCGAGCACGTCGAGGCCGAGACCGGCGATCGCCTCGCTCGCCAATCGGCGATGCCGCTCCGAGCCGACCCGGTTGAGGATCACCCCGGCGAGGGTGAGATCGGGGGCGTAGGCCCGCACCCCGGCCGCGATCGCGGCGGCCGACTGCGACTGTCCGGCGACGTCGAGCACCAGGACGAGCGGCAGGCCGAGGGCGCGGGCGACGTCGGCGGAGGCGCCGCTGCGGCCGGGGGCGGCGGGCACGCCGTCGAAGAGGCCCATCAGCCCCTCGGCGACGACGATCTCGGCGCCCGCCCCGGTGCGGGTCGCGAGCTCGGCCATCAGCCCCGGCGTCATCGCCCAACTGTCGAGGTTGAGGCTCGGCCGGCCGGTGGCGGCGGCGTGGAAGGCGGGATCGATGTAGTCGGGGCCGCATTTGGCGCCGGCGACCGCGACCCCGCGTCGGGCCAGCGCCCGCAACAGGCCGAGCGTCACCGTGGTCTTGCCGGAGCCGGAGCGCAGCGCGGCGACGAGCAGGCCGGCGGGCGGGCGGGTGCTCACGGCCGACCGTCGCCGAAGCCGAGCGCCGCCCGCAGTGGCACGATCGAGCCGATCACGGTGATCGTCGGCGCCTCGATGCCGGCCGCCGCGACGTCGTCGACGGCGCGGTCGAGGGTGGAGACGAGCACGCGCTGATCGACCGTCGTCGCCTTGTTGACGAAGCCCACCGGCGTGTCGCCGGGCATGCCGGCGCGCGCCAGTTCCGCCATGATCGCGGCGAGGTTGTTCATCGCCATGTAGAGGACGAGCGGCACCCCGGTCGCCACGAAGGCCGCCCAGTCGATGGTCTCCGGCCCGTCGAGGGCGAGGTGGCCGGTCATCAAGACGACGGCCTGATTGGTGTCGCGGGTGGTCGCCGGGATGCCGGCGGCGGTGAGCCCGCCGAGGCCGGCGGTGATGCCGGGGACGACGTGGAACGGCACCCCCGCCGCGACCAGCGCCAGCGCTTCCTCGCCGCCACGCCCGAACACGAAGGGATCGCCGCCTTTGAGCCGCAGCACCCGCTTGCCCTCCTGGGCGAGCTCGATCAGCCGATCGATGATGTCGCCCTGCTTCGCCGACGGCTTGCCGCCGCGCTTGCCGGCGAATTCCCGCTCCGCGCCGGGGCGAGCGAGATCGAGGATCTCGGCGCCGACGAGGGCGTCGTAGACGATGACGTCGGCGGTCTGCAGCGCGTGGATGGCGCGGGCGGTGAGAAGGCCCGGATCGCCCGGGCCGGCGCCGACCAGCCACACCGAGCCGGGCTCGAAGGTCGGCATGTGGGCGGTGAGCGGTCCCAGGTCGATCATCGGGCGTGTCCTTCCTGCGTCGTTTCCTCGTCGACCGGTCGATCCTCGCGTTTTCGGATGGATCGGGCCGGCGTCCATGAGATATCAACTCCCACGATGAATGACGACGCCGCATCGACCGAAATCAAGAACAATTCCGATCTCCGGCGCGGCTGGACGACCGGCACCTGCGCGACCGCCGCCGCCAAGGCGGCCGCGACCGCGCTCGTCGGCGGCGAGTTTCCCGCAACCGTCGACGTCCTCCTGCCCGGCGGGCAGCGCCCCACCTTCGCGTTGGCGCGGTTCGCGCGTGGCGACGACTTCGCCGAGGCCGGGGTGGTCAAAGATGCCGGCGACGATCCCGACGTCACCCACGGCGCGCTCGTCTGGGCACGAGTGCGGCGCGGCGCGGCGGGCGGCGGCGTGGTGTTTCGCGCCGGTGCGGGCGTCGGCACGGTGACGCGGCCGGGCCTGCCGATCGGCGTCGGCGAGCCGGCGATCAACCCGGTGCCGCGGGCGATGATCACGACCGCGCTCGCCGAGGTGGTCGCGGCCACCGGCGAGCCGGCCGATTTCGTCGTCGAGGTCGGCGTCGAGCACGGCGAGGCGATCGCGGCGAAGACGCTCAATCCGCGCCTCGGCATCCTCGGCGGCCTGTCGATCCTGGGAACCACCGGCATCGTGGTGCCGTTTTCCTGCTCGGCCTGGATCCACTCGATCCATCGCGGCATCGACGTCGCCCGCGCCATGGGGCTCGGTCATGTCGCCGGGTCGACCGGGAACACCTCGGAGAAGGCGGTCGCCGCGCTGCACGGGCTTTCCGAACAGGCGCTGATCGACATGGGCGACTTCGTCGGCGGCATGCTCAAGTATCTGAAGGCGCACCCGGTTCCCCGCGTCACCATCGCCTGCGGCATCGGCAAGGCGGTGAAGCTGGCGCAAGGGCTCGGCGATCTCCATTCCAAGCGCGGCTCGGTCGATCACGCCTTTCTCGCCGAGGTGGCGCGCGCCGCCGGGGCCGACGCGGCGACGGTGGATCGCGTCGCCGGGGCGAACTCGGCGCTGGAGGTCTTGGAGATCGCGCGGGCGACCTGCTTCGATCTCGGCGGACCGATCGCCGCCGCCGGCCGGCGTACGGCGGCGAGCTATCTCGAGGGCTCGGGGATCGAGCTCGAGGTGGTGGTGTTCGACCGCGTCGGCGGATTGGTGGCGACCAGCGGGTTTGCGCCGACCTGATCAGTCGGGGCGCGAATCGCGTCCCCGGAACCGGCGCTGATAGGCGGCGTCGTAGAGCGACGACTCACGGAAGCTCTCGGTCGCCAGTGCCCGCCCGACCAGGATCAGCGCGGTGCGCTCGATCGGCGCCTTCGCCACTTCCGCCTCGATCGTCGACAGCGTGCCGCGCACCACCTGCTGGTCCGGCCAGGTGGCGCGGAAGACGATCGCCACCGGGCAATCGGCGCCGTAATGCGGCGCGAGATCGGCGACCACCTTGCCGAGGACGTGGATCGACAGATGGATCGCCAGCGTCGCCCGGGTGGCGGCGAAGGCGGCGAGCGTCTCGGTCTCCGGCATCGCCGAGGCGCGGCCGGAGGTGCGGGTCAAGACCACCGACTGGGCGACCTCCGGCAGGGTCAGCTCCTGTTCCAGCACCGCCGCGGCGGCGGCGAAGGAAGGGACGCCGGGCGTCAGCGTGTAGGGAATGCCGAGCCGCTTCAGGCGGCGGATCTGCTCGCCGAGCGCCGACCAGATCGACAGATCGCCGGAATGCAATCGGGCGACGTCCTGCCCCGCCGCGTGCGCCTTGCGATACTCCGCCTCGATCTCGTCGAGCGACATCGGCGCGGTGTCGACGATGCGGGCGTCGGGACGGCAGTGGACGAGCAGGTCCTCCGACACGATCGAGCCGGCCCACAGCACGACCGGGGCGGCGGCGAGCAGATCGCGGCCGCGCACGGTGATGAGATCGCTGGCGCCGGGGCCGGCGCCGATGAAATGGACGGTCATGAGGGCCTCGTCTCGTCGTTCATGGGGTACCGCCGTCCTCGCCGGAGATCGCGACGGCGACGGTCGCGCCGCGATCGGCGATGCGGGGGAAGAGCAGACGTCCCGCCGCGCCGGCCCCGGCGAGCGCCGAGCCCTCCGCGATCGAGGGGACGCCGAAGAGTTCGATCACCTTCTGCGACCGCGTCGCCACCCGGTCGGCGACCGTCTCCAGCGCCACCCGCGGCAGGTGGACCAGGGTCAGGCCGAGCCGGCCTGCGGCCTCGGCGATGCCGGGTTCGGAGCTCTTGTCGACCACCGTGAACAGGGCGACGGCGAGGTCGGCACGGGCGGTTCGTGCCAGCGCCGCCTCGACCAGATCGACGATCACCTCGGCGGCCACCCCGCTGCGGCAGCCGACGCCGACGGCGAGAAACTGCGCGGTCATGCACCGTCCTCCCCCAGGATCTCCGTATCGTCCTCCACCGGAACCTTCACGGAGTCTCCACCGATCGTCCCCGGGTTTTCCACAGGAACGTCCCGAGATTTCTCCCAGGTCCACTGGACGATCGGCATGGCCGGGCGAAAGCCGTGGAAGCGCCCGATCGGCGCGGCGCGGGCGACCGAAATCTGCACCAGATCGCCACCGTGGGCGCGGAAATGGCCGATCACCTCGGCCTGCGTCTCGATCGTCACGGCGTTCACCACCAGCCGCCCGCCGGGGGCGAGGCGATCCATGCAGAGCCGCACGAGGTCGGTGTCGGAGCCGCCGCCGCCGAGGAAGATCGCGTTGGGGGTGGGAAGCCCGTCGAGCGCGTCGGGGGCGAAGCCTTCCACGGTGACGAGATCCGGCACGCCGAAGAGCGCCGCGTTGCGGGCGACACGGGCGAGGCGGTCGGGTTTCGGCTCGATCGCGATGGCACGATTGCCGGGCGAGGCGAGCATCCACTCGATCGAGATCGAGCCGGTGCCGGCGCCGACGTCCCACAGCAGCTCGCCGTGACGCGGCGCGAGCTTGGAGAGGGTGGTGGCGCGGATCTCGCGCTTGGTGATCTGGCCGTCGTTCTCGAAATAGGAATCCGGGATGCCGGCGGCGAGCGGCAGGATGCGGGCGCCGGCATCGGCCACCACCTCGATCGCCACGGTGTTCAGAGGATCGAGATCGGCGCGGGCGAAGTCCTTCGCCAGCGCCGAGTTGACCCGCTCGCGCGCGCCCCCCATCGCCTCGAGCACGATCAGCTTCGACCGGCCCATGCCGTTGGCGGTCAGATGCTCGGCGAGCCTCACCGGCGTGGTGCCGTCCCACGACAGCACCAGGATGCGCCGGCCGGGCTGGAGATGCGGGATGATCTTCTCGAAGGCGCGCCCGTGCAGGGTGACCAAGGCGCAGTCCTGCACCGCCCAGCCGACGCGCGCCGCCGCCATCGAGAAGGCGGACGGCGCCGGCAGCGTCACGTATTCGTTCGGCGGCACCGCGCGGGCGAGCAGCGAACCGACTCCGTAGGAGAACGGATCGCCGGAGGCGAGCACCGCCACCGATCGGCCGCGCCGGGCGAGGATCGCCGGAAAGGCGTCGGTCAGAGGCGACGGCCAGGCGAGCTTTTCCGCCTTGGTCTCGCCGATCAGGGCGAGATGTCGCTTGCCGCCGACCACCAGTTCGGCTTGATCGAGGAGCCGGCGCGCGGCAGGAGAGAGACCGTCGAGTCCGTCTTCGCCGAGGCCGATGATCGAAAGCCACGGGCGGGACTGGGTGAGATCGATCATCGCGTGAACTCCCGGAGGGACCGATGCGTATTCTGGTGTTGGGGGGAACGACGGAGGCGAGCCGGCTCGCCCGGGCTCTCGCCGAACGGTCCGACGTCGAGGCGACGCTGTCGCTCGCCGGCCGTACCGAGGCGCCGGCGGCGCAACCGATCCCGACCCGGATCGGCGGCTTCGGCGGCGCGGTGGGGCTGGCGGTCTACCTCACCGAGCATCGCATCGATGCACTGGTCGACGCCACCCATCCGTTCGCCGCGCAGATCTCCCGCAACGCCGCCGAGGCGGCACGGGCGAGCGCGACGCCGATCGTCGCCTTCGTCCGACCGCCGTGGACGCGCGAGGAGGGCGATCGCTGGATCGAGGTCGCGACCCTCGAGGAGGCGGCGCGGGCGATCGGCGAGACGCCGCGCCGGGTGCTGTTGACCAGCGGCCGGCTCGGGCTCGCCTCGTTCTCGGTGGCGCCGCAGCACCATTACCTGATCCGCACCATCGACCATCCCGGCGCGCTGCCCGGTCTGCCCGACCACGAGCTGCTGCTGGAGCGTGGGCCGTTCGATCTCGAAAGCGAACGGGCGCTGATGGAGCGCGAGGGGATCGAGGTGGTGGTGACCAAGAACTCCGGCGGGGCGGCGACTCATCCGAAGATCGTCGCGG
>JAAYVT010000469.1 GCA_012517025.1 Phyllobacteriaceae bacterium
AACTCGTGGACGTTGGTGTAACCGGCGTTGTAGCAGACCTTCTCGCTTTCGAGACCCGACCAGGTCGGCGAGGAGATGATCTTGCGCGGTTGGGCGACGATGTCGCGGAAGCGGATCTTCTCGTCTTCCTTGGGGAGAGCGAGATGGGTGTGATCGCGTCCGGTGATCTTGGAGAGCGCCTCCCAGGCCTTGACCGCGACCTCGCCGTTGGTTTCCGGCGCCAGCGACAGAATGACTTCGGTCGCGTCGATGTCGGTGCGGATCGCCGGCCGGCCCTCGGCCACGCCGGGTTCGGCGACGAGGCCGTTGAGCTTGCCGAGGAACTCGACCTCGTGTTCGGTCTTCCAGGCGATGCCCTTGCCGCCGTTGCCGATGGTGTTCATCAGCGGTCCGAGCGAGCAGAACTTGGCGCCGATCTGCGCGTAGTCGCGTTCGATGACCGCGATCGACGGCATGGTGCGACCGGCGATCGGCGCGATTTCGCCCCGCTTCCAGTCCTTGACGTCGAGCGCTTGGGCGATTTCCTCGGGGGTGTCGTGCAGGATCGGGGTCAGCACCACGTCGGTCTCGACGCCGAGCACTTCCGGGGCGACGCGCGAGAAGGTCTCGGCGAAGCCGCGGAAGATGTCCCAGTCCGACCGCGCCTCCCAAGCGGGATCCACCGCCTTGGAGAGCGGATGGATGAAGGGATGCATGTCGGTGGTGTTGAGGTCGTTCTTCTCGTACCAGGTCGCCGTCGGCAACACGATGTCGGAGTGCAGACACGTGGTCGACATGCGGAAGTCGAGGGTGACCAGCAGGTCGAGCTTGCCTTCCGGCGCCTTGTCGTGCCAGCGCGCCTCGCGGACGAGCTTCGGTCCCTGCTCGCCGAGATCGCCCGACATCACGCTGTTCGGTGCACCGATCAGGTGCTTCAGGAAATACTCGTGGCCCTTGCCCGACGAGCCGAGCAGGTTGGAGCGCCAGACGAAGAGATTGCGCGGCCAGTTGGCCGGATCGTCCGGATCCTGGCAGGAGAGCTCGACCTCGCCGGAAGCGACCGCGTCGACCAGATAGTCGGCGACGGGCTTGCCGGCGGCCCCCGCCTTGGCGGCGATGGTCAGCGGGTTCTGCTTCAGTTGCGGCGACGACGGCAGCCACCCCATCCGTTCGGCGCGGATGTTGTAGTCGATCAGCGAGCCGCGCCAATCGCCCTCGGGAGCGGTCGGCGACAGGAGTTCGTCGACCTGGATCGTCTCGTAGCGCCACTGATCGGTGTGGGCGTAGAAATAGGACGTCCCGTTCATGTGCCGCGGCGGGCGATGCCAGTCGAGCGCGAAGGCGAGCGGCGTCCAACCGGTCTGCGGCCGGAGCTTCTCCTGGCCGACGTAATGGCTCCAGCCGCCGCCGGACTGGCCGATGCAGCCGCACATCACCAGGAGATTGATGATCGCCCGGTAATGCATGTCCATGTGATACCAGTGATTGAGACCGGCGCCGAGGATCACCATCGAACGGCCGTTGGTCTTCTCCGCGTTGTCGGCGAATTCGCGCGCCACGGTGACGATGTCGCCGGCCGGAACGCCGCACACCCGCTCCGCCCAGGCGGGCGAATAGGGTTTGTCGTCGGCGTAGGAAGACGCCGCGTTCTCGTCGCCGAGACCCCGGTCGAGACCGTAGTTGGCGGCGAAGAGGTCGAACACGGTGGCGACCGGCACGGTCGAGCCGTCGGCGAGCGTCAGCCGCCTGACCGGCACCGGATGCGAGATCACGCTGTCATGGGACGTCGGGCGGAAGTGCTCGTGCGGCCGATTGCCGAAATAGGGGAAGTCGACCGCGACGACGTCGTCACGGGCGTCGAGTAGGCTGAGGCGCAGCGAGACCTCCTCGCCCTTGCCGTCGCGCGGCTCGAGGTTCCACTTGCCGCTCTCGCCCCAGCGGAAGCCGACGGCGCCGAGCGGGGCGACGAGATCGCCGGTCGTCTCGTCGAAGCCGACGGTCTTCCACTCCGGATTGTTGGTCTCGCCGAGCGAGCCGGTGAGATCGGAGGCGCGCAACATGCGGCCGGGCACGAAACGCCCGCCCTGCTCGTCGAGACGGACGAGCAGCGGCATGTCGGTGTAGCGCCGGCAGTAGTCGTCGAAATAGGGAACCCGCCGGTCGAGATGGAACTCCTTGAAGATCACGTGGCCCATGGCGAGAGCCAGGGCGGCGTCGGTGCCCTGTTTCGGGTGCAGCCAGACGTCGGCGAACTTCGAGGCTTCCGAATAGTCGGGCGAGACGACGACCGACTTGGCGCCCTTGTAGCGGACCTCGGTGTAGAAATGGGCGTCCGGGGTGCGGGTCTGGGGAACGTTCGAGCCCCACACCATCAGGAAGCCGGCATTGTACCAGTCGGCGCTCTCCGGTACGTCGGTCTGCTCGCCCCAGGTCTGGGGGCTGGCCGGCGGCAGGTCGCAGTACCAGTCGTAGAAGGAGAGACAGGTGCCGCCGAGCAGCGACAGATAGCGCGCGCCCGCCGCGTAGGAGACCATCGACATCGCCGGGATCGGCGAGAAACCGGCGATCCGATCGGGACCGTGGGTCTTGATCGTGTGGGCGTTGGCCGCCGTGATGATTTCGTTGACCTCGTCCCAGGTCGAGCGGACGAAGCCGCCGAGACCGCGCCGGCCGACGTAGTTCGCCCGCTTCGCTGGATCCGCCTGGATCGCCGCCCAGGCGGCGACCGGGCTCTTGGTCCGCCGCTCCTCGCGCCACTGCCGCAGCAGACGGGCGCGAACCATCGGATATTTGATGCGGTTGCCGGAATAGAGGTACCAGCTGGCGCTGGCGCCGCGCTGGCAACCGCGCGGTTCGTGGTTGGGGAGATCGGGCCGCGTGCGCGGATAGTCGGTCTGCTGGGTCTCCCAGGTGACGATCCCGCCCTTGACGTAGATCTTCCAGGAGCACGAGCCGGTGCAGTTGGCGCCGTGGGTCGAACGGACGATCTTGTCGTGCTGCCAGCGCTTGCGGTAGCCGTCCTCCCAGGAGCGATCTTCGTCGGTGACGACGCCGTGGCCGTCGGAGAATGTGTCGACGTTCTTCTTGAAGAAGGTCAGCCGGTCGAGAAAGTGCGACATCGGAAAGGTCCTCTTCTCCGGTTTCGGGTTAGGCGGTCGGAGTGGAACGCGACGCGGCGGTGAGAGCGCGTTCGACGTCGTGGAGGAGGCCACCGCGACGGGTGTAGAAGACGAAGGTCACCACCACGCAGACCGCGTAGAAGATCGCGAAGGCTTCGAGCGCGGCCTGCGGTCCGCCGGTCGACGCGATCGAGACGCCGTAGGCGCTGGGGATGAAGAAGGCGCCGTAGGCTGCGATCGCCGAGGTGAAGGCGATGATCGCCGCGCTCTCGCGCTCGGCCTGCCGGACCAGGGTCTCACCCTTCAGCTCGGGCATCAGGCGGGTGACTTCCTTGCGCATGATCGCCGGGATCATCTGGAAGGTGGAGGCGTTGCCGACACCGGTCAGGAAGAACAGCACCATGAAGGAGGCGAAGAAGCCCCAGAAGGCGCCCGGCTCCGTCTTGATGCCGAGGAAGAAGAGGACGCCGCCGACCGCCGCGATCATGCCGAGGAAGGTCCAGAAGGTGACGCGGCCGCCGCCGAAGCGATCGGAGATCCAACCCGTGCCGGCCCGCGAGAGAGCGCCGACGAGCGGGCCGAGGAAGGCGTAGCGGAGCGCGTCGACCTCGGGGAATTCGATCTTCATGAGCAGCGGGAAGCCGGCGGAATAGCCGATGAAGCTGCCGAAGGTGCCGGTGTAGAGCACGCACATCAGCCAGTTGTGGGCGCGCTTCAGGATGATCGCCTGTTCCGCGAAGGAGGCCTTGGCGGCGGCGAGATCGTCCATGCCGAACCAGGCGGCGAGCGTCGAGACGACCAGGAACGGCACCCAGACGAAGCCGGCGTTCTGCAGGAAGAGCTGGCCTCCGGCGGCCGTCGGCTGCGCCGAGCCGATGGCGAAACCGCCGGAGGTGATGGCGAGCGGCACCACGAACTGCATGACGCTGACGCCGAGGTTGCCGAGGCCGGCGTTGAGCGCCAGCGCGTTGCCCTTCTCCGCCTTGGGGAAGAAGAAGGAGATGTTGGCCATCGAGGAGGCGAAGTTGCCGCCGCCGAAGCCGCACAGGAGCGCCAGGATCAGGAAGACGACATAGGGCGTCTGCGGATTCTGGACGGCGAAGCCGATGCCGACCGCCGGGATCAGCAACGAGGCGGTGGAGAGCGTCGTCCACAGCCGACCGCCGAAGATCGGCACCATGAAGGAATAGAAGATCCTGAGCGTCGCCCCGGAGAGACCGGGGAGAGCGGCGAGCCAGAACAGCTGGGTCGTCGTGTAGGCGAAGCCGATCGACGGCAGTTTGGCGACGACCACGCTCCACACCATCCAGACCGAGAAGGCCAGGAGGAGGGCCGGGATCGAGATCCACAGGTTGCGTGCGGCGACACGGTGGCCACTCGCCGCCCAGAAGGTCGCGTCGTCGGGACGCCAGTCGGTGAGGAGATGTGCGGACATGGGGCTTCCGTTTCTCGGGTGTTTCGTTCTTGGAAAGTGGCCGATCAGTCGGCGGAGCGCGCGAGCGGTGCGTCGGGGACGTCGCTGAGCGAGCGTTCGCCGGCGAGAGCGGGATGCCTGCGCAGTTCCATGCGGCGGATGGCGACGTGCATCCACACGGTGGAGACCAGCACCACCAGGAAGAGGAGCATGAAGCAGCTCGTCCAGATGCCGGTGAGGTCGTTGAGGGCGCCGAAGGCGATCGGCAGGACGAAGCCGCCGAGACCACCGATCATGCCGACGAGACCGCCGACGGAGCCCACGTGCTCGGGGTAATAGACCGGGATGTGCTTGTAGACGGCGGCCTTGCCGAGCGACATCACGAAGCCGAGGACGATGGTGAGGGTGGCGAAGGCGGGCACGCCGAGGGAGAAGGAGAAGTCGATCGGGCCCTTGATGCCGGCGATCGTGTAGTGTGTCTCCGGATAGCTCAGGAAGAACAGGCAGACGAGCGACACGATGAAGGTCAGATACATGATCGCGCGGGCGCCCCAGCGATCCGACATCCAGCCGCCGAGCGCGCGGAACACGGAAGCCGGCAGCGCATAGGCGGCGGCGAGCATGCCGGCGGTGGCGAGCGGCAGGTGATAGGCGCCGACGTAGTAGCGTGGCAGCCAGCTCGCCAACGCGACGAAGGCGCCGAAGACGAAGAAGTAGTAGGTGGCGAAGCGCCAGACCTGCATGTTCTTCAAGGGCGCGAGCTGTTCGAGCGCCGAGACGGGCTTCTCACCGGACGACTTGCGGGCGGTGTGGGCCGGATCTTCCTGGGTCAGGAAATAGAAGGCGATCGCCATCAGGGCGAGCACGGCCGAATAGATCTGCGCCGTCTCGCGCCAGCCGAAGGCGATGACGAGAAAGGGGGCGCCGAAGTTGGTGACGGCCGCGCCGACGTTGCCGGCACCGAAGATGCCCAGCGCCGTACCCTGCTCCGACTTCGGGAACCAGCGCGACACGTAGGCGACGCCGACGATGAAGGCGCCGCCGGCGAGCCCGACACCGAGGGCGGCGACCAGGAACATCTCGTAGGTCGTGACCTTCGACAGAAGGAAGCAGGCGATCGCCGTCAGCAGCATCTGCACGGCGAAGACCCGGCGGCCACCGAACTGTTCGGTCCACACGCCGAGGAAGATGCGGCTGATCGAGCCGGTCAGCACCGGCGTGGCGACGAGCAGGCCGAACTGGGTGTCGTTCAGCCCGAGCTGCTGCTTGATGCGGATGCCGATGATCGAAAAAATCGTCCAAACGGCGAAGCACACGGTGAAGGAGAGCGTGCTCATGCCCAGCATCTGGACGGCACGCGGGTGTCTGGTGGTCTGCATTCGATCCCCCTACGGACCAACGAGTTGAAAGGCGGACGGGTCCCGCCTAGGGTCGTTTCCGAGTCGATCTCGAGTTGTGCAGAATTGACAGCGATCGGCTTTTGATGTGATATATGTCACACATTGGATTGATAGCGGTCAATCCGTAAAACAGGGTATCCCGATGGTTGCGACGAACGACCGCAGGCTCTCGCCGGAAGAAATGGCCTTGCCGCACGGACTCTCCGAAGCGGCACGGGCGGCCCTGCTCGGGCAGGCGATCCGCCACACGGTGTCCGCCGGCACGGTGCTGTTCGAACAGGGCGACATCCCCAACTTCCAGATCGTGGTGATGTCCGGTTCGGCGCAACTGTTCGGCAAGTCGGCGTCCGGCCGCGAGGTGTTGGTCGAGGTGGTGGAGCCCTACGACCTGATCATTCCGGCCGCCGTCGTCACCGATGCGCCTTATCTGATGCAAGCCCGAGTGCCCGAACCCTCGACCTTTCTCCTCATCCACGCGGGCGCCTTCCGCGCCGCCGTCGCCGAGAACCCGGTCTTGGCGCAAGCGGTGATCGAGGGTCTCGCCCAGCAGTTCCGCCGCATGGTGCGGCAGATCAAGAACCTCAAGCTGCGGACCTCGACCCAGCGGGTCGGCTGTTACGTCCTCACCCTCGCACGCAAGCAAGGCACGCCGGATCAGGCCGTGCTGCCGTATGAGAAGAACCTGATCGCTTCCGAACTCGGCATCACCCGGGAATCCTTCTCCCGCGCCCTCGCCGCTCTGGAACCCTCTGGGCTGCGTGTCGACGGTCAGTTGATCCGGGTCACGGATCCCGACCGCCTCGCCGAAGACTGCGCCCTTGATCCCCTGATCGACGATTTGGTTCCGTGACGTCTCGTAATCGGATAAGGCGAAAAACCGTTTTCGCCCCTCACCACGAATTCGATCGATCCTCGCAATCCGAGGCGTTTCACTCGCCTGCTCGTCGATCTCCGGTCTACGAGCATTTGCGCACATCGGCCGAGTAGGTCAAAAGCAGAACGACGACGAAACTTTTCGTCCTGATCCTGCATTTCTGCCATCCAAGCCTAGAGGTCAAAACATCTGACGCTCTCCGCCAACATGTCGGAGCGGCTTGAAAAGTCAGAAAGTCACGGTCGGTTTCATCACCCGCCGAAATCGACCCTGTTTCATTCTTCGTTTGAGGCGATCTGCCGGTACCCGGATGCGAAATATAATAAATAGCAGAGCGGGAAGTCAATATTACTCGTGTGGAGCAGCTTCCGAATTGAGGGAAGCGAAGAGGGCTCCCAATTCCGCGGCGAACCGGGGCGGGACGGCTGCCGGGGCGGATGCCGGCAACTATGTCGAATGTACCGTCTGGGATGTCCCGCCCGATGTTGAATGAGCGGCGGCGAAGGTCGCCAGCGGAAGAGGCTACGCAGCCTCTTGGGCAGAGTCGAGGCCCGCGTCGACGGCACGGGCGTGATGGGAGAGAAGGGCGGCGGACAGGCTGGGTGACTGATTGCTGGACTTTCAACCCTGTCGGCTTTGATCATCGCCCTTCTTCCGAGGGGCCGTCCCTGCTCGACCTGATGGCCGATCGGTGGAGGGCTGTTCCCCATTGAGGTCGCCGAGGGGAGCGGAAGCGGGGAAAAAGGATTCGTCTTGCAGGTTCTTGGAGGAGCTCGCAGGGCCGACCTTGAGAAAACTAGAACCGTCCGCACGAGAAATGTGGGGGATGGCCGACATCGATCGCGCTTCTCCGAACCGCGCGGACGAGGATGCGGAGGCAAGGTCATCGCGACACTTCCGGAGCCCACCCGGTCGGGTACGCATCCGATGAAGTTCGCCGGCCACTCGGTCCCAATAACGCCCGCCGTTGCGGTCTCGCTGCGAATAGGCCTGAATTGCAAATCGATGAGCCATGGCGATCGCTTCGGTTCCTTCGGTCTCATTGAGCCAGCATGCATCTGAGAGCCAGGAGGTATCTTCTCCGTTGGCGTCACGACCAAGGGTGAATAGACGCGAGAGCGTCGAGAAGACACTGACGATGATATCGGACACGAAGATCAGACGGCTCATGAGTAACCCGGTTCGAACGAGGTGAATGAGGACGCGTGCTGCTGTGGCCCCCGTCTCTCATCCAGCTGTCGCCAGAGTCCTTGGGTGAGTTTGGCGCTGGTGCGCCGGGTGAGCAGCGGTCGATCGGCGGAGCTGGTCGGGATTGCGCAGTCGATCGAGCGAATGTCGAGTTTGGTGTCTGTGAAATTGGGAATGCTTGACTACGATCAAGTACGTATGAAATCGATCGCTGGATCGGTGAACGTCGCCCTCACGGCGAGATGCGCGCCGCCGCGACGGCGACCAGGGAGCGCGACGGGCTGGCCGAGAAATTGAGCCGATCCGAGGTCGATAGCCTCCAGGCGATCACCGCCTGCGACGCCGAGATCGAGCGTCTCGCCCGTGCCCAACCGATGCCGAGCGACGGGCGGAGGCGGTGGACGTCGAGGCGGTGCTTCTCACCCCTTGATCAATCCGATCGAGGAGGCGAAGCGGAGCGCGGCGCTCCGAGAACCGGAAGCTCGCGTCGCTCAGATCGAACGAGATGTGGCGGAGAAGGCACGAGCGATCGCGGTGAGCGCCGCGGAACGGCGGTGCCTGCACGACGAGAACAGCGAGCTGTCGATGGAACTCGTGCGCGCCGAGCGGGCGCTTCAGGCCTTGGTCCCCAAGGACCGGAGATCGAGACGGAGATTGGGGTCGATCTCGCCGGCCGCGGGGTTCTCTATTTCGGCGGACGCAAGAGTGCGGTCTCTCACGCCATGCGTCTGGCCGAGCGCTGCAGCGTCTGCCTGCTCCACCACGACGGCGACCTCGGACAATCTGTCGCCGAACGCGAGAGCACACGGATGCGTTCCGCCGCCGACGCCCGTGCCGTCGCGTCTGCCTTGGCGACGATGGATCTCGGGGTGCTCGCCGAGCGGCGGGCGACCGAGCTCTCCGGCGGCGAGACGGCCCGGGTCGTGGTGGCGCTGGCGCAGGAGGCCTCGCTCCTCGTCGCCGACGAGCCGACGGCAGGGCTCGATCCGGCCCATCAGATCGCGCTGATGGAGCTCTTCCGTCGGCTCGCGGCGGCGGGTGGCGCCGTTCTCGTCTCGTTGCACGAACTGGGGCTCGCGGCTCGCTTCTGCGACCGCGTCGTGCTCCTGGAGCGCGGCCGCATCGTCGCCGACGGGCCCCCGAAGAGGCGTTGTCGCCGGAGCGCCTCGCTTCGGTCTACGGCGTGACGGTCCATCGCTCGCGCGACGCGGACGGGCTCGTTCTGGTGCCGACCGGGCTGGTCGGGTCGAGGGAGGAGAGGCGGTGAGCGGCGCCGGCTTCTTCGTCGAATGTCGGCCGCCGTGGTTGGTCGCGCGTTTCGACGGTCCCTGCGCCGTGCTGAGCTGGTCGTCGAACCGCCCCGGCTTCGTGACGGCGACCAAGGTGGCGTGGCTGGAAGTGAGGGACGCGGAGATCGCCTGCGTCGCCGACCCGCGCGTCTTTCTCGAAGCCCGTCTCGGCGAAGCGCGGTTGCGCGGCGCCGTCGGGCTGATGACGGCGCGCGACGTCCGCCGTCATCATTTCGCGCGG
>JAAYVT010000470.1 GCA_012517025.1 Phyllobacteriaceae bacterium
GAGGCCGCCCCGATCGCCGAAGGTCTTCTCCGCGCTCGGCCCGAGGATGCCGGCCCGGCCCGGCTCGCCGGGATGATCGGGCGCGCTCTCGGCGAGACGCGGCTGGCGAACGGTGATCGCGACGGCGCCCTCGTCGCCTTCCTCGCCGCTCGCGACGCCGACGTCGCGGCGGCCGCGCGCGCGTCCGGCGACGCCGAGGCGAGCGGGCGGGTGAAGGGCGACGTCGACCGCATCGGCGTGGTGGCGAACGCGCTGCTGCTCGCCGGTGCCTACGACGCGGCGCTGGCGGCGATCGATCGGGCGACCCCGGTCGCCCCGGAGCAGAACTGGCTCGATCTGGTGCGCGCCGCCGCGTTGATGTTCCGCGATCGGACCCCGGAGGCGCTGGCGGTGCTCGATCGCCATCGCGGCGAGACCACCGGTGCGGGCACGCCGTGGGAGAGCGAGGTGCTGGCCTCGGTGGCGCGGCTGAAGGCGAAGGGCATGATCCATCCCTTCATGGCCGAGATCGAGGCGGCCTTCGCGCCGGCACGATGAGGGAGGCGAACCGATGGAGCGGGTGCTCACCAAGGCGAGCGGCAAGATCGGCGCGGCGGCGGAGGCTGCGGGCCGGCGGCGCTTGGCGCTGCAGGCGATCGCCGGTGCGGTCGCCTTCGGCCTCGGGCTGTGGGGATGGATCCTCAAGGCCCCGCCGCACGACGCCAACGGCCTGCTCAACGACCTCTTTCGCACCGTGCAGCTGATCACGCTGCATTTCCCGACCGAATTCGACGGGACCTTGCCGTGGCAGCTGCAGATCGGCCGGCTCGCCGTGCCGATCGTCGCCTTCGCCGCCTCGTTCCACGTGGTGCTCGGGGCGATCACCCGGCCGGTGCGGCTGGCGATGCTGCCGCTCGTCTCCGATCACGTGCTGTTCTTCGGGACGCCACGTCTCGGCGACGCGGCGACCAACCGACTGGTCACGCGCGGCCATCGCCTCGTCTTCGTGCATCCGGCGCTGGAGAGCGAGCGCGTCGACGTGTTGGAGGGGCTCGGCGTCACGGTAGTGACGGCCGATCCGTTCCTGCCGTCGGTGCTCGACGATCTCGGCGTCGCCTCGGCGCGGGCGGTGTTCGTGGCCACCTGCAACGACGTCGACGACGCCAATCTGGCGATCCTGGTGGTCGAGGCGATGGCGCGGCGGCGCAAGGGCGGTCCGGCCCCGATCGTCGCCGTGGAGTTCGAGCGCGACGATCTCGCCGACGAGCTGGTCGCCACCGTCGACGCTTCGGCGCGTCACCACGCGGTGCGGTTTCATCGGCTGTCGCCGGATCGCGAGGGGCTGTCGATCGAGGTGACCGCCCACGCGGCGGCGCTGGCGGGGAAGGGCGAGGGGCAAGTCCACGCCCTCGTCGTAGGGCTCGTCGGCGGGTGGCGACAGGCGCTGTCGCGGCTCATCGTGGCGCTGCAGGCACGACCCGACGCGGCCCCCATCGTGACGTTGTTGCTCGGCGACGCCGAGGCGGCGCTCTTCGCCGAATGGCGGGCGGCACGGCCGGATCTGGCACTGATCGCCGACGTCCGGGTGCTGCCGTGCGCCGGCGGGCTCATCGGCATGGCCGCGACGCGGGCGGAGTGGCGCGCCGCCACCCCGCCGCCGTCGATCGTGGTGGTGATGCGCGAGGACGCCGAGGGGCTGGCGACGGCGCTGGCGCTGCGGCGCGACCGCGACGATCTGCGCGCCGAGGGGGCGATCGTGCTGGTCCGCCAGGGCCGCGAGGACCGCATCCTGTCGCGTCTCTCCGGCGACGGCGCGGCCGTCGCGGATCCGCCGATCGCCTTCGGCGGCCTGCTGCGCGAGGAGACGATCGAACGGCTGCTCGATCCCGCCTCGGAACGCCGGGCGATCGCGCTGCACGCCCATTATCTGTCGCGACACGCAATCGAGGGGTGGACCCCGTCACGCGCCGTCGCCGCCTGGGAAGCGTTGCCGGAAAATCTGCGCGACGCCAATCGCGCCGCCGCCGACCACGTGCCGATTCTCCTGGCGGCGATCGGACGGAAGGCCGCGACCTGGACGGGCACGGACGCCGCGACCCTGTCGGAGGCGGAGTGGGCGGTGCTCGCCCGCATCGAGCATCGCCGCTGGGCGGCCGATCGCATCGATCGCGGCTGGCGTTTCGGCCCGGTGCGCGACGACGACGCCCGCCGGCATCCCTGTCTGGTGCCCTGGGAGGGGTTGAGCGACGCCGAGAAGGCCAAGGATCTGGAATCGGTCCGCACCCTGCTGACGCTGCCGATCGACGCGGTGAATCGACCGGTGGACGGGGGCGCGACGTCGCTTTCCGCATCGCTTGCTGGACAAGGCGGCAGGAAGGCGCCACGTTCGGGCGAACGGAACGGCGAGTTCGGATGACGGAATAATGAAGCGGAATCAAACCAGGATCGGCGAGGCCAACCGGGAGAAGATTCTCGACGCCGCTCTGTCGCTGTTCTCGCGCTACGGATTTCGCGGCACCCGCACCGACCAGATCGCCGAGGCGGTCGGCATGTCGAAGCCGAACCTGCTCTACTATTTCCGCACCAAGCAGGATCTCTACGCCGCCGTGCTCGAACGCACGCTGTTCATGTGGCTCGATCCCTTGGCCGAGATCGCGCCGGGGGCCGATCCGAAGACCGCGCTGACCGACTACATCACCGCCAAGCTCGATTATTCACGTCGCTATCCGGAACACTCGCGGCTGTTCGCCACCGAGATCCTGCAGGGCGCCACCCTGCTCGAGCCGACGCTGCGCAACGACCTCGGCCCCCTCGTCGAGGCGGTGGTCGACCGCTTCCGGCGCTGGATCGACGAGGGCCGGCTGGTGGCGATCGATCCGATGCACCTGATGTTCATGATCTGGGCGACCACCCAGCACTACGCCGACTTCGCCGCCCAGATCGCCATCCTGACCGGCCGCTCGCTCGACGACGAGGACTTCTTCGCCACCACCCGCGACACCGTGCTGCGCGTCATCCTCAACGGCGTTCTGCCGAAAGAATGACGATTCGACAATTGGATGACGACGAATTCTCATTTCGAATGTGAAGATCCCCGCGACGTCGCCGTGCGCGGGGGTCTTCGATTTCACCGGACGCCGACGGAGCGCGGCCGTCAGTCGTGATGGACCGCCATCGGCCCGCGCGGGGCGGTGGCGAGCGGGTTGTTGGGGTGCTCGAGCCACGTCCGCTTGCCGCCGACGGTCAGCCCGGTGCGCGGGTCGACGGCGCCCTCCGGCAGCGGATCGAGCGAGATGCAGCCGGCGACCGGGCAGACCGAGACGCAGAGATTGCAGCCGACGCAGTCCTTGTCGTCGACGAAGAAGCGGCGCTTGCCGTTCGCCATCGGTTCGACCCGGATCGCCTGATGCGAGGTGTCCTCGCAGGCGATGTGGCAGCGGCCGCATTCGATGCAGGCGGCCTCGTCGATCTTCGCCTTGACCACGTAGTCGAGGTTCAGATGCTGCCAGTCGGTCAACTTGGGAATCGCCGAGCGGGTGATCTGGCGCACCTCGGTGAGGCCCCGGGCGTCCATCCATTCGGACAGGCCGGTGATCATGTCCTCGACGATCTTGAATCCGTAGGTCATCGCCGCCGTGCACACCTGCACCGCCGAGGCCCCGAGCGCCAGATATTCGACCGCGTCGCGCCAGGTCTCGATGCCGCCGATGCCGGAGATCGGCAGATCGGCGGTGGCGGGATTGCGGGCGATCTCGCTCACCATGTTGAGGGCGATCGGCTTCACCGCCGGGCCGCAATAGCCGCCGTGGGTGGCCATGCCGTCGGTCGAGGGGAACGGCGTCAGCGTGTCGAGATCGACCCCCATCACCGAGTTGATGGTGTTGATCAGGCTGACCGCGTCCGCCCCGCCGCGTTTGGCGGCCTCGGCGGGCTTGCGGATGTCGGAGATGTTGGGGGTGAGCTTGACGATCACGGGCATGCGGCTGTGCTGCTTGCACCAGCGGGTGACCATCTCGACGTATTCCGGCACCTGTCCGACCGCCGCGCCCATGCCGCGCTCCGACATGCCGTGCGGGCAGCCGAAGTTGAGCTCGATGCCGTCGGCTTCCGTCTCCTCGACCCGCTTCAGGATCGCCTTCCAGCTCTCCTCGACGCAGGGCACCATCAGCGACACCACCAGCGCCCGATCCGGCCAGTCGCGCTTGACCTCCTTGATCTCGCGCAGATTGACCTCGAGCGGCCGGTCGGTGATCAGCTCGATGTTGTTGAGCCCGAGCACCCGGCGGTCGGGTCCGTGCCAGACGCCGTAGCGCGGGCCGGAGACGTTGACCACCGCCGGGCCGTCCTCGCCCAGCGTCTTCCACACCACGCCGCCCCAACCGGCCTCGTAGGCGCGCACGACGTTGACCTTCTTGTCGGTCGGCGGCGCCGAGGCGAGCCAGAACGGATTGGGAGCCTTGATCCCGACGAAGTCCACACGCAGATCGGCCATTGTCGCCTCCCTCAGCAGGCCGCGCGCAGAGCGCGATCGATGGAACGAGCGGCGTCGCGTCCGGCCGCGACCGCCTCGACGGTGAGATCGCGACCGCGATCGGTGCAGTCGCCGCCGGCCCACACCTTCGGATTGGAGGTGCGACCCTCCGCGTCGACGACCATGCGGCCGCGCGTGAGCGTCAGGTCGTCCTCGCCGAGGACGCCGGGGGCGGGGATCTGGCCGATCGCCAGCAGCACCTGATCGCAGGGCAGGGTGACGAGCACCCCCGTGCCGACCGCCCGGCCGCCCTCGACCCTGGTGCGCTCGAACTCGACCGCCGTCACCCGGCCGGCTTCGCCGATCACCCGGCGCGGAGCGAGGCGGGTGCGGATGAGCACGCCGTCGCCACGGGCGATGTCCTTCTCGTGGTCGGAGGCGCCCATGTCGGCGAGATCGCGGCGATAGGCGATCGTCACCTCCTCGGCGCCGAGACGGCGGGCCTGCGAGGCGGCGTCGATGGCGGTCATGCCGCCGCCGATCACCACCACCCGTTCGCCGACCGGCACGGTGGCGAGGTCGGTCGCGCCGCGCAACGCCGCGATCCAGTCGACCGCGTCCTCGACGCCGGCGAGATCGGCGGGGACGCCGAGCCCGTTGGTGGCGTCGAGGCCGAGGCCGAGGAAGACGGCGTCGTATTCGGCGGTGAGGCCGTAGAGGGTGACGTCGCGGCCGAGCGCCTTGCCGGTCTCCACCGCGATGCCGCCGATCCCGAGCACCCAGCCGACTTCCTTTTCCGCGAAGCCGTCGGTCATCTTGTAGGCGGCGAGGCCGCTTTCGTTGAGACCGCCGAGCTTGGAGCCGGCCTCGAACACGGTCACGGCGTGGCCGAGTTTCGCCAGTTCGTGGGCGGCGGCGAGACCGGCAGGGCCGGCGCCGACGACGGCGACCCGGCGTCCCGTCGCTTCGGCGCGCTCGAACAGCGGCCGGTCCGCCTCCACCACCGCCTCGGTGGCGTGGCGTTGCAGGCGGCCGATCTCGACCGGCCGTCCTTCGGCGGCGACCCGGACGCAGGCCTCCTCGCACAGGGTCTCGGTCGGGCAGACGCGGGCGCAGGTGCCGCCGAGGACGTTGGCCTCGAGGATGGTGCGGGCGGCGCCGAGCCGATTGCCGGTGGCGATCTGGCGGATGAACAGCGGCACGTCGATCGAGGTCGGGCAGGCGCGGGTGCACGGCGCGTCCCAACAGAACAGGCAGCGATCGGCCGCGATCTTCGCCGCGAGGGCGTCGAGCGGCGGTTCGATGTCGCGGAAGTTTGCGTCGAGAACGTCCTTCGGCAGGCGTCCGGCGGCGATGCCGGGGGTCGAGACCATCGTCTTCTCTCCTCGCATGACGAGCGCGAAACCCCCTCGCATCCGGCCCTCCCGGCCGATCGCGAGAGCGATCGACCCGGCTCCGGATCGATCTTTTGACCATTTGATCAAACGACCGAAACAGCGTCAATCGCGTCGCTGCGTAGAATTTGGGCATGAACGAATTCTGATCCGACGGCACGATGGCGACCGGCGATCGCGACGGGTCGCCGGCCTGTCCATCGCCGGCGATTCGCGGTTCGGGAGGTGTCGCGCTTCGGGCGTCTCGAAGGCTCGGCGTCACGGATCCGGCGAGTGTCGTCGAGATGCGGCATCGGTCGCGACGACCCCGGGAGGGAGGCATCCCTGAGGCGATGACGCAGGAATTGGAGTAGAAATCCCGATATCCTCGAATTGTGAGAACAACATTTCCATTCCCGCCGTTATGGGGTCGGAATGCACTGATTAAGTTCACGGCTGCTCACAAAATCGACAGCCGTGCCCTTGCTCGAGATTTGTCCGTTTGATCAAATCCCATCGAAGTCGAGGTTGCGATCCGCCCGGTCCGTCGGGTGGGAGCCGAGGGAGAATCGCGATGGACGCCGGTCCGAAAGTCAGCCCCGTCGCGACGGAGGGGGCGTCGACGGAGACGCGACCCTTCGGCCGCGTGGTCATCCACGCCGATGCGCTGAACCTGACCTTCGACACCGCCGACGGGCGGGTGCA
>JAAYVT010000471.1 GCA_012517025.1 Phyllobacteriaceae bacterium
ATTTTCTTCACTTCCCGTCGAATTTCACGCATCGATACGATGCGAGATGCGTCGCGACCGGCGAGCCTCGTCGAGCGAGCCGACGCTGCCCGCCGACGCCCGGGGTTCGCGATCCGTGCTCCCCCGCCCGGCGAGAAGCCGCGGCAGATCCGCGGCGGCGACCGGCCGGGAGAAGAAGTAGCCCTGCATCGTGTCGCATCCGAGCTCTCGGAGCGCCTCGACCTGCTCGCCGGTCTCGACGCCTTCGGCGAGAACCTCGAGACCCAGGGTGCGAGCCAGGGAGACGATCGCCGAGGTGATCGCGCAGGACTTCGGATCGTCGGGAATGCCGCGAATGAAGCTTCGGTCGATCTTGAGCTTCTCGATCGGCAGGTCGCGCAGATAGGACAGCGACGAATACCCGGTGCCGAAGTCGTCGATGGCGAAGCGGACGCCCTTTCTCCGCAACGTCGCGAGCGTCTCGAGCGCGCTCGACCCACAATCGAGAAGCGCTCCTTCGGTGATCTCGATCTCCAGAAGATTGGCCGGCAATCCGCTCTCCTCGAGCGCCGCCGTGACCCGCGCGACGAGGTCGGTTCGCCGGAACTCCGACGGCGACAGGTTGACGGCCAAGACTTCGAGGCCGAGACCGACCTGCGACCAGTCTCGCATCTGACGGCAGGCGGTGCGCAGGACCCAGTCGCCGATCAGGTCGATCAGTCCCGTCTCCTCGGCGAGTGGCAGGAAATCGTCCGGCGGGATCAGGCGACCGTCGCCGTCGCGCCAGCGAATGAGCGCTTCGACGCCGATGGCGCGGCCGTCCTTGGCGCCGACCAACGGCTGATAGTGGAGCTCGAATTCGCCGAGTTCGAGCGCCCGGCGCAGACGCGCCTCGAGCTCGAGGCGGCGCGACGCCTTCGCGGTCATCGCTCGATCGAAGAAACGATAGACGCCGCCGCCCTCGGACTTGGCCTCGTAGAGCGCCGCGTCGGCCTGTTTCAACAATTCGTCGGCACTGGTCCCGTTGCGCGGAAAGAGGCTGATTCCGATGCTCGTCGAAATCCACACCTCGCGACCGTCGGCGATGCGGAAAGGCGCGCCGAATTGGGCGATGCAGCGCCCGGCGACCTCGGCCGTCGCCGCGACGTCGGCGACCTCCGGCAACAGACAGATGAATTCGTCGCCGCCGAGACGCCCCAGGACGGCCCCCCGAGGCATCACGTCGGAAAGCCGGTGCGCCACGTCGCACAGAAGCGCGTCGCCGACGGCGTGACCCAGACTGTCGTTGACCGTCTTGAAGCGATCGAGATCGAGAAACAGCACCGCGCCGATCTGGTCGGGTGCGATCACCTCGACGGCCAGTCTCAGACGATCCCGCAGGAAAAGCCGGTTCGGCAGATCGGTCAGCGGATCGTGCAACGCGAAATGCGTGAGCCGATCTTCGGTGGCCTTGAGCGGCCCGATGTCGACGAAGGTGCCGAGGCGATGCAGCACCGCCCCGTCCGCCCCGCGAACCGTCGAGATCATCAGCCACTGCGGATAGATCTCGCCGTTCTTGCGACGATTCCAGATCTCGCCCTGCCAACGGCCGTCTTCGCTCAACGCCTTCCAGAGGTTCCGATAGAACTCCTCGTCCTGACGGCCCGACCGCAGCACGCTCATCGATCGGCCCAGAACCTCGTCGGCGCGATAGCCGGTGATCGCGGTGAAGGCCGGGTTCACCTCGATGATCGCCCCCTCCGCGTCGGTGATGACGACGCCTTCCTGGGTGTTGTGGAACACGGCGGCGGCGCGTCGAAGCGCCAGTTCGGTCCGCTTGCGCTCGGTGATGTCGGCATGCGTGCCGACCATGCGGACCGCTCGCCCCTCGGCGTCGCGAACCACGAAGGCGCGCGAGAGAATGTGACGCCACTCGCCGCTCTTCGCCCGCATTCGGAATTCGAAGGAGGAGAAATCGTATCGCCCCTCGAGAATGTCGCGGGTCCGGGCCCTCGCCGGCTCGACGTCGTCGGGATGCAACAAGGCCTCGTGACTTTCGACCCGATCGGCGATTTCGTCGGGCTCGTAGCCGAGCATCGTCTTCCAACGCGGCGAATAGTAGATCGTCCCCTCCGCGAGGTTCCAATCCCACAGACCGTCGCTCGCGCCCCGCATCGCGAGGTCGAAACGCTCCTCGCTGGCGCGCAACGCGTCTTCGGTCGCGCGCCGCTCGGTGATGTCCTCCGCGATCGCGACGAGATAGGGCTCGTCCTCGGCGTCGCTCGCAATCTTCGACGCGGTGATGCGCGCCAGCGCGATCGAACCGTCGCGGCGAATGACCCGGCGCTCCGAGATGATCTTGGTGAGCTCTCCCGCGAGCAGTCGGCGCAGCGAATCCGCAACCCCGTCCCGCTCCTCCGGATGAAAGATCGCGAGGACCGGAAGGGCGTTCAGCTCTTCCCTCGAATAGCCCGAAATTTCCTGGAAGGCGGAATTCCAACGGATCCACCGACCGTCGAGAGAGACGTGGACGATGCCCACGCCGACCTGTTCGAAGGTCGCGCGATAGCGGTCTTCGGCCGCCTGCGCCCGCCGCGTCTGTCCGAGCTTCTGCACCGCCTCCTCGAGGCGCTGGCGCTGCCAGAGCAGGTGGGCGAAGCCCAGGCAGGCGAACAGGGCGACGAAGAAGGCGAGCGCCGTCGACCACCCCAGCCGGTGAAGTCGGCCGAGCATTTCGTCTTCGTCGACGGAGGACACCAGCCGCAGGTTCGCCCCCGGCACGACGCTCGTCGAAACCAGCAGTCGGGTCCCGTGATCGTCGCGCGAGACGGTGGTGTCGGCCGATCCGTCGGGTTTCAGTTCGGACGGCCGTCCGATGCCGATGGGGCCGAGATCGCCGTCGTTCTCGCCGGCCGCCGGCGGAACCAGCGCGAAGCTTCCACCGTCGTCCGACAGCAACCGCGTCCGCGACGAGGAGAAACGATGGTCGTCCAGAACCAACAGCCGCGGCAGAAAGTCTTCGAGACGCGATTCGATCTCGACGACGGCGAGAACCTCCCAGGAGACGAAATCGTGCAACGGCACGAAAAATACCAGCCCGATGCCGTCCGACCCCGACACCGGCGAGCTTTCGATCTCCCCGCTTTCGGCGACGCGCCGCACGACGGCGGGTTGGCTCGCCGTCGCGGCGTCGTCGATCAGGTCGACCCCGTTCGGTCGGTAGATCCGGACCTTCGCCGCCGACACGGTTTGCCGGGTTCTCTCCACGATCGCCGAGAGCTGTTCGCGCGCGGTCGCGGACGGACGCATCAGGACGTCGGAGACCGCCCGACGCAACCCTTCGTCGGCGACCGCGTCCGTGACGATGCGGCGACGTTGCACCAACCACCGTCCCAACTCTCTGGCGTCGTGGGTGACCGATCGCGCGATCCGCTCCATGCCCTCGCGCCGGGCCGACGAGGTCTCGATCTGGAACGAAACGAACGCGATCGACGCCATCGCGAACACCGCGACCGTCGCGGCCACGAACGGCGTCTTCGACGAACTCTCGCGATCTCGCTTCAATCCGTCGCGCGGAATCGGCCGATGCCGCATCACCAGGAAGATCAGCGCCGAGGAGACGACGACGTAGAACAGCCCCTTGAACGTCCCGATCTGGACCAACTCCGCCGGGTCGATGACATGCACGAGCATCCGATCGGAAAAGAAGATCCATGCCGTCGACAGGACCAGGTAGCCGAGGGTGGCCTTCACGGCGAAAGTGCGGTCGGCTCCGTCCATCCCATGACCATCCTGTACGATCGATCGGCAGTGATCGTGAATTCCAAGTTGTATTTTCCACTGACCGAACAGCGGTTGTCTCCAATTGTCTTCACATAATCATTTCAAAAGCATTTATCGAGTAGTTTTACACCCATCACTGGTTCGTTCCGGTATATGCCTCAACGTCATTCCCTCGATGGGTGAAAGCTCCCGGCATTAACTCGGCGCTAACAACGGGGAGTGATATTCGAGAAAACCTTTCGAACGAGCCATGTTCCGCCAACTCCTCATTTCCGCAGTGATCGTGATCGGCTTCTCGGTTCTACCGGTGGTGGTGGCTCTGTGGCCGAGCGATCAGGGGCCCGTCGCCGTGCTGTTCACGGACGATGCCGTCTCGGTCATGTCCGAGGCAGGCGGGCGGATCCTGACGACGTCCGACGATCGGCGATCTCTGGTGACCCAGGCTCCGCGCGACGAAACGCCCGGCTTCGTCGCCCGCCTTCTGCGAAGAGGCGCGCGCTTCGTCGTCGCGGCCCCGTCCGCCGTCGGCTGCACCATCACGCCGCAACGCACCTTCTCCTCCACGACCGATCCCGAGGGATGATCCCGATGCCCGAAACCGGCATTTCCGACCTCCGCGCCTCCTTCCGTCGCATCTTCATGGCGATCCTTCCGGCGTGTGCCCTCGTCGCCGCCATCGCCGCCGTCGCGACCGGGCAATACCTCGTCCCGACCTTCGTCCTCGGCACCGCCTTCGCCGGGTTGGGCACGGGGGCCCTCGCGGTGATGGGCGACCATCCGGTGTCCCGTCAGATCGCCTCGGCGGCGTTGATGGGCATGGTCGGCCTGCTCGTCCTGGCGACCGCCGGCTCGAACTGGCAGATCGACATGCACATGGCCTTCTTCGCCGGGCTCGCGGTCGTCGCCGGTTGGGTGTGCTGGCAGTCGATCGCCGTCGCCGCCTCGGTCGTCGCCGTCCATCATCTCCTGTTGAACTTCGTCTACCCCGCCGCCGTCTTCCCGCAGGGGGCGGACTTCTCCCGCGTCGTCCTGCACGCCGTCATCCTGGTGACCCAGGCGGCCACCCTCGTGTGGCTGACCTTCCGTCTGTCGTCGTCGTTCGAGACCGCCGCCGACGCCACCCGCGCGGCCGAGACCGCCCGCATGTCGGCCGACACCGCCGCCGCCAAGGAGCGCGACCTTTCGATCGATCAGGACCGGCGCCGGATCGAGGTCGAAGCCGCCATCGCCGGCTTCGAACGCAGCATCGCGTCGACGATTTCCGAACTCGGGGAACGCGCCCGCCAGATGGCCGGAACCGCCGACACGCTACAGGAGACGTCGCAGGCGACCTCCACCGAAGTGACGACCGCCGAGGCCGCCTCGACCAACGCGACCACCAGCGTCGACGGCGTCGCCGCGGCCGCCGAGGAACTGAGCGCTTCGATCGCCGAGATCGCCACCCGCGTCGAGCGCACCGAGGCGATCGTCGGCGCCGCCAATCACGACGCCGAGGCCGCCAGCCGGGAAATCGAGAGCCTCGCCTCCGCCGCCGACAAGATCGGCGACGTGATCGCGCTCATCCAGAACATCGCCGGGCAGACCAACCTTCTCGCCCTCAACGCGACCATCGAAGCCGCCCGCGCCGGCGAAGTCGGGCGCGGCTTCGCCGTGGTCGCCTCGGAAGTGAAGGAACTCGCCAATCAGACGTCGAAGGCGACCGAAGACATCTCCGCCCAGATCGCCGAAGTGCAGACCGCCACCGCCGGCGCGGTCGACGCGATCCGCCAGATCGTCGGGCGCATGACCGAGATCGATCAGCTCACCAACGCGGTCGGTTCGTCGATCGAACAGCAGAACGACGCCACGCGGGAGATCGCGCGCAACGTCGATGCCGCCGCCAGCGGCGTGAAGCACGTGGCGAGCCTCCTCGGCGACGTCGCCGCGGCCTCGACCCGCACCGTCGCCGCGTCCGGCACGGTGTCGAGCGTCTCGGCGGCGGTCAACGAAGCCACCGCCACGATCCGCCGCGACGTCGACGACTTCCTCGCCAAGGTGCGCTCCGCGTGACGCGACGTCGGCGCGGACGGACGACCCGGCCCACGCCCCTCCCGGGATCGAAGCGATGAAACCGACCGTCGACCCCGTCGGCTTCATCGCCCACAGCTCTGCAACGGTCCTTCGACGAGATCGACTTACATCACATTACGTAGACGTCTCGCTCCTCTTCAATTGCTTATTTCCATCCGATCAATCGATAGTTGCTTTATCCATTACGCGATGTTCGGGTATGCATTCCGCGACATCCTCGCGTTAACCATTCAGTAAAAGCACTTTTTATACATTCTCATGGGGCGAATACACATCTCATGAGAAAATCATGCAAAGCGTCGTCGGAAAGTTTTCGACCTGTCGAAGCGGGAACGTGGCCCTCCTCTTCGCGCTGGCCGCAGCCGTATCGGCCGCCGCCGTCGGAGTGACCCTGAACTTCACGCACACCGTTCAATCCCGGAAAGCCATCCAGGATGCCGCCGATGCCGCCGCGCTCGCGGCGGTCCACACGGCTCAGAACCATCTCGCGACCAACGGCTGGAGCGCGGCGAACGCCGAAATCGCTCGGACGGCCGGCGACGCGGCGGCGATGAAGACCTTCGCGGCCAACACGGCGACACTGCAGTTCGTCTCGACTCCGACCGAACATTCCACGACCACCATCGTCGACGCCCTGAACATCTCGTCGCATTTCGACGTGACCGCCGACCTCGCGACGATCTTCGCTCAGCTCCTCGGCATCGGTTCGGTGAAGATCGCCGCGACGTCCGAAGCGACGCTGGCCATGCCGTTGAAATATTATCAGTTCGTCTTCCTCGTCGACGTCTCGGGATCGATGGCCGTCGGAGCCACGAGTTCCGACATCACCAAGCTGACCGCCACGTACGATGCCGCCTTCACCGACAATCCGTGGTGTGTCCAGGCGCCGAGTTCCTACACGTCCTGCGCGTTCGCGTGTCACGACCCGTCCAACGCCTACCCCTGCACGCAATATCCCGACAAGAAGACGCGTCGAACCAAAGCCGCGTCTCTCGGCATCAAACTCAAGATCGATTACGCGAAGAGCGCCGTCGCGACGTTTCTCGGCGGCGTTCAATCGGCGATCGGCACCGGAAACGCAGTCGCCTCGATTTATACCTACGCCACCGACAATTACACGATCGATCAGAACGTCTCTCTCTCCCAAGCTCAAATCGATGCCGAATCGATCGAAATCGAACCGATCATTCCGAGCTTGAACTGGGGCTACACCAATACGACGACAGCGCTCAACACGCTGGCGACGACGCTGAAGAACGTGGGAGACGGCAGTTCCGCGACGTCTCGCAAGACGTTCGTCGTCTTCATCACCGACGGCATCGAGGACAACCTCGGCTTCACCTGTTACAATGGCCGTTGCACCGGCGTTTCCTATGGAACGGGGTGCACCAAGGTGAAGAATACGGGCGCGACGCTCGTCTCGATCGAGGCGACCTATCCGGTCATCCCCGGCGACGCCCAATATCAGACCCTCGTCGCACCTTATGCGACGTCGCTCCAAGCGACCATGAAATCCTGCGCGACGTCCGCCAATTGGTACTTTTCGGCGAACGACGGCCCGGCGATCACCAATGCGATGAATGGAGCCCTGCAACAGGTCGTGCGCGGAATGCGGCTTTCGAAGTGACCTCCGGCGACGTCTCGAGACACCGGATCGCGGAGCGATCGATCGCCCGCACCTTCCGGCCGAGCCGGGATCGCAGCGAAGCAGATCCCCGAAGGCACGAAGTCGCTCGGGCGGGCGGCTTCGGAAAACGCAGTTCGATCTGCGGGTTTTGGTTGCGGGAGCCCCCAACCGCCGTCGTCGAACGCCGATCGATTGTCTGATCCGAACACCTTCCGAACAGAAGGTGGCGCTCGAGCGACGATCGCGGACACGACGGTCTATCCGAAATGAGCCAGAGGACACCCGATCGGGCGTCGCCCATCCCGTACCCTTGCACGGATCGGCTCATCGGGTTCTTTCCCAACGGATCGATCCCGCTTTCCCGCGGCGGCGACCGAGCGGCGAAGCGCGACGCCTCGGCGAAGAGCCGTTCGAGGATCGAGGCACGTTTGCCTCCGTCGAGGTGGAACCCCGTTGCCGTATCCTCGCCGAACGTCAGATCTGAACGGGGGAACGTCGAACGACCGTCATCGTCCCGGAATCGGTCTCGCGCCGAGATGGCCGTCCTCGCTCGGGGACCCGCGACCTGCAGCCCGACATCCCCCCCTCAGCACCAGAGGAACGCCAGAGCGACGAGCGCCAGAACGCCTGCCAACGGCCACACCCATCGCCGCTCGAAGCGCAGCTTTTCGTCGCCCTTTCTCGCATCCGCAGCGCGAAGGGCGATCTCGAGAGCCTTGGCGGTGGCGATCAGGCCGAGGGCCGAGAGAAAGGAGGTCGTGGCGATCTTGACGACGAACATGACCGCACCTCGGATTCAATGACGCCGGACGGAGATCAGAGCTTCGATCCGTCGGCACACCAGCGCGGCTGCCAGCGCCTTGATCAAATCGCCCGGCACGAACAAGAGCGTCCCCCAGAGCGCCTTGCCGAATTCGAGGCCGATGACACCGGTCAACCACAGAACGCCGCAAGCATGAACGACCGCGACGCCACCCGCCATGCAGGCGCCGACGTAGACGACCCCGCGCCCCAACATGCTTTCGACGCGATCCGCACGAAGCGCCAGCGCGCCGATCAGCATCGCGCCCGGCACCCAGCCGTAGAGGTAACCGGCGGTCGGACCGATCAAGACGGCCAGACCACCACGGCCACCCGCCAGCACCGGAAGTCCCATCGCAACCAACGCGACGACGACCAGCATGGCGGCCCCGGCACGACGCGGACCGAGCAGCAGGCCGGCCAACATCACGCCGAAGGATTGCAGCGTCACCGGAACCGGGAGAATGCCGAGAGGGATCGGCGGCGCGGCACCGAGAGCGACGACGAGGCCGGCGCCGAGCGCCGTGAAGGTCGAATTGCGGAAGCCGGCAGCAGTCGATGCGTTCTTCATGACAGGATTTTCCGAGACGAAGGAACCTTGGCGAGGGGCCCCCGACCACCCCGAGCGACTTTTCGGGAAGACGGAGCGCGCAGATCGACCGCTTCGGCGATCTCTTCGGCCCGCAGCAGAATGCGCAGGCCGAGAGGAACGGCGAGCGCAAATATCGAGCGATCCAGACGCCGCAACGCCTGCGCTTCGCGGATCTCGGCCATTTCCTCGAACATCACCGGAACGAAGCGAACGGCGAGCATCAGCACGAAGGCGCTCTTCTTCGCATCGAGAAGACCGAGCCGATCGAACGGCCAGAGGAGCGCGATCATCGCGGCGCAGAGTTCAGACCAGCTCCACACCGCCGAGACGATCTGAGCCGCGCAGACCAGCGCCGAAAACCGCAAGAACAGAATGATCGCCTCGTCGCCCGACCCGGTTCCCCAAGCCTGGAGGAGGGCCGTCAGCGCCACCAGCGACAAGGGCATCCGACACCCCCGCCAAGCGACGACGAGCGAGCGATGGACGATCACCAGCCCGATGCCGGAGATCGCCGCCGGGACGATCAACTGCCCGGGCCGATCGAGAAACGTCGTCGCGACGCTGAGCCCGATCAGACCGAGGAGTGCGACGCCTGCGCCGCCGAACCGCGGCTTGCCCGTGCGATGCGTGATCACCGATGCCTCCGTCGATAGAAGGCGACCGCCGTCTCCGGTCGGCCGTCGCAGACCACGCGCCCATCCTCGATCACCAGGACACGATCGAAGTCTTCGACGAGTTCGAGGTCGTGCGTGACGACGATCGCCTGCTGAGGCAGCACGGCCAGCACGTCCCGAAAACGATTGCGATTGGCCAGATCGAGTTGAGACGTCGGCTCGTCGAAGAGAATGGTCGAAGGATCGCGAGCCAGAACGCCCGCCAATGCCACCAACTGCCGCTCACCACCCGAAAGCTCGTGAATGCGGCGGTCGGCCAGATCCGCGATCCCGAGCCGGGTCAGCGTTTCCATCACGACCTCGTCCACGTCGGTCTCGAGCCCCGGCAGGCCGAAGGCGAGATCCTCTCGGACGATCGGATAGACGATCTGATTGTCCGCGCACTGAAACAGAAAGCCAGTCCGTGCGCGGACGGCGCCGGCATCGACCGAAGGCTCCAGTCCATCGACATGGACCGCCCCTTCGGTCGGCGCGAGAAGACCGATCAACAGCTTGAGCAGACTGGACTTTCCCGACCCGTTGAGGCCGAGGATGCCGATCCGGTGCTCGTTCAGGACGAGATCGATGTCGCCGAGCACCCGACGTCCGTCGCGCGTCAGCCCGAGATCCGAAAAGACGATCGTCTGCGCGAGGTCGTCTGGGGTCGAGGGCATGAGAACCGGCGCGGAAACCGGGTCCTCGTTCTCGAAATACGAGACGTGATAGAAGGCGACGCCGCGAATGGATCCTCGCGTGTGGAGAACCGAGTGATGCGACCTCGCCACCGCCGTCTCCTCTCGAGCGCCGGCGAAGACATCGCCGAACCAACTCGAAAGGCTCGATAGAAAGCCGAAAGTCTTCAAAGCGATTTCCCTTCGAGTTTTGATCGAACGGCGACGTCTCGAACGACGTAGACTTGATGACCGACCCTGCGCACGGGTGTGGCAGGGGATGGAGCGGCCTCGGTCGCTCCATCACTTCGCAAGCAGAAGGCCTTCAACCGAAGATTGCCTTCATCACGACGTAACCGATCGACGGAACCACGAGGCAGCCGAAGCCGGTGTAGAACGTCGCGGTCAGAGCTCCGTAGGGAACGAGACGCGCGTCGGTGGCCGCGAGACCGGCGGCGGTGCCGCTGGTGGTGCCCATCAGGCCGCCGTAGACCATGGCCGAGGCCGGATTGGTCAGGCCGAAGGGCTTGGCCAGGAACGGCGTCATGATCATCACCGCGATCGACTTGACGACACCGGCGGCGACCGAGAGAGCGATCACGGTCGAGGACGCGCCGATCGCGGAGCCGGTCACCGGACCGACGATGAAGGTGACGGCGCCACCACCGATCGTGGTCAGCGAGACCGTGTCGCGATAACCGAAGGCATAGGCCACGGCGACGCCGACGATGAAGGCGATCACCGTGCCGATGACCAGCGAAAGGAAGCCGGCGAAACCCGCCTTCTTCAGCTCCGAGAGCTTCACGCCGTAGGACGTCGACACGATGCAGAAGTCGCGCAGCATGGCGCCGCCCATCAACGCGAAGCCGGCGAACATCGGAATATCGGCGATACCCTTCTTGCCGCCGGTCGTGACGCCGCCGATGTAGGCGAGGATGAGACCGATGATGATCGCCACCGCCGAACCGTGGATACGGTTCTTGGTGATGTTCTTCGAGAAGGCGTAGCAGAACCAGGTGAGCAGTCCGACCACGACGAAAGCGAAGATCAGCGGCCGACCATCGACGAGAGTGTTGAGGAATTGCGCATTCATGACGGTGTCTCCCCGCTCAAGCCTTGGACGCCTCGAGTTCGTCACCGAAGGTCGAGGTTGCAGCGCCCGCCATCGCGGCGAGAGGGCGAATGAGAACGAAGCAGACGACGACGGAGAGGATTCCCGCGATGAACGCGATCCAGCCGCCGGACAGAGCCGCCGCGACGTTCTGGGTCGCCGCCATGGCGATCACCACCGGGATGTACATCGCGTTCCAGAACATGATGCCGTCTTCGGAGGCGCGAGGCAGCCAGCCCTTGGCCTTCAGCCACGGCGACAAGAACACCAGAAGCAGCATCGCGAAGCCGACGCCACCGATGTCACCGGGAATACCGAGCAGCGCGCCGAGTCCCAGACCAATCGATGTTCCTACGAACATGCAAAGGCCGAGGAGCATGACTCCATAGATGACCATTTTGATTTCCCCCTGACGCAGATATCCGTGCGGTCGAGTAGAACTCACCACAGATGTCTACAAGACGAGTTTACACGTATTTCCGACCCCACATGCGCGAAATAGAATTTCTTTCTACTTCCGACACGTAAAGTGAAACTCCCGAGAGAGGGCACCGCAACTCTCGGGAGGTGGAGCTCACATCATTCGACAACCATGATGAGCGCGCCCGGCTTGACGCGGTCACCGACGGCCACGGCGATCGACTTGATGGTCCCGTCGACCGGCGAGACCAACGGGTTCTTCATCTTCATTGCTTCGAGCACGGCGACGGCGGTGCCCTTCGTGATCGCATCACCGACCGCGACGTTGATCGCCTCGACCTTCGACGGCATCTTCGACTTGAGTTCCATGACTTCCACTCCATGTTTCGGGGCGCCGAGCCCCGTGGTTCACGGCGTCGCAACGGCGGGAGAGACCTTGTCGATCTCTTCCAGCAGCCGACGTCGATCGACGAGACGGACACCCTCGATGCCACGGCCGAGGACCGTGGAGACGTCCGACACGAGTTCCGAAAGTTTCACCCCGAGCCCACCGGGAACGGCGACTTCGACGTCGTAGCGACGCGAATACCGCTGCGTGAACACGACGAGATCTGTGTGGAAGGCGCAGAGACCTTCCGAGGATCGAGCTGTCGCGACGATGTCGACGTCGGAGCTCGCCTCCATGTAGGGAAGGCCGGTCCACGCCTGGAGCGCGGCGGATCCGAAGAAGCCCACGTCGACGGCGTGCGTCCGCCCGAGTTCGATCACCGCGAGCAGTTCGGCGGCGACCGGAAGACGCGAGGTCGAGAGACCGGCGGCCACATCCCAGGGCGTTTGCCGGCGCCCGAGTTCGCCCGCAGACACGCACGCGGCGGAGCGGACGCGAACGCCGTCCACTCGGAAGGGAAACGACACTCCGATCTGGATCGCCCCTTCGGGCAAGGGGCCTTTGGGCGCGCAGACGATGCCGGGTATCGCGTGAGCCGCGAAGAAGGACCGGACCTGCGCCTCGACCTGGTCGCTCCGATGCATCGGCAACAGCCCATCGGCGAGCTGCGCCTCGACGGCAGCGCGACCTTCGGGCACGATCTCGACCATGACGTGCCGCTCCGGGGCCGGAGCAGGGGCGAATGCTCCGGTTTTCGCGGCGAGCGCCATGGTCGAGACCGAACCGTCGTTCGTAAGAGCGTTCATCGGGACTTCGTCCAGGTCGGATCCGTCTTCGCCACCGACTGAACCTCGGCCTGCGCTCGGACGAGATCGTCGAAGGCCCGTGTGTCGACGGGGCCGCGAACCTCGAAGGGCTCGCCGACTTCACCGATGCCGGGGACGAGGTGGAGAACGGTGGCGGTGGCGGACGTCTCGACGTCGGGCGCCACCTTCACCACACGGCTCTTGATGCGCAGGATCGTGCGAGCGGCCCGTTCGATCGTCTCGCGCCCCGAACAGGGGGTCGCGCGCACGATCACCTCGTACTCGGGATGCGTCCGACGTCGCCGATAGGTGATGATCCGTCCCGTCGGCGAACAGACGTGACCGCTCGCGGAGAGAGGAAAGCTGTCCCCCATCGGCAGACCGCCGACCAACAGCTCGCCCCAGCCCTCGCCTGCCGGCGACGGCGCGAACGAGACGTCGTCGCGCAACGGATGTCCGTCGAGCGTCAGCCATCCGAACTCCTGACAGCCGTAGAGATCGTGCACCGGCCAGCCCCGCCGCTCGGCCTCCGGCAGGAGGTCGAGATCGAGCGGCGTGCCGGCGACGACGATCCGGCAGAAATCGGGGAAATCGGCCGCGAGCCCCAAAGCCGCCGCCTCGCCGAGGCTGGCCCGAATGAAGGAGGATTCGCCCAGGACGATGTCCGGGCGCTCCCTGCAGAAGGCGGTGATGAAGGCGCCCCGGCTCGAACGGTCGAGGAGCAACCATTCGATGCCACACTGGTTCAACGCCGAACGGGAGAAGACGTTGACCAGCGGCGGGTAGGTGACGAGCATCCGGTCTCCCGGCTTCGCACCGATCGCCTCCATCACCCGACGGGTGACTTCGACGCGCGCATCCAGTTCGGTGTGGGCGACACCGACGATGTTCTGGAAGGCGGAAGACCCCGTCGTGAACGTGAGATAGGCGAGATTGAAGGGAGTATGCACCTCCTCGATCACATGCGCCGCCGTCGGTCCGGCGATGCCCTTGTCCGCCAGACTGCGGCGCGGCATCTCGGTGAAGGTGGGCACGGTCGAAAAGGTGTCGGCGACCGCGGCAAATCTGTCGAAGGCTTCGGACACGTCACACACTCCCTTCCTCGTGCCCGCACCCCGAAGGGTGCGGGCGTTTCGCAACGTCAGGCGGCGGTCGGACGGAACTTCGCTTCCACCGCAGCGAACTCGGCGCGGAGCAACGCCTGCACTTCCGGGCGCTTGACGCGCCCCCCGCGCTCGGCGCCGAGAACACCGCGACCACGCGGACCGGTCGGCGTGGCCGATGGATCCACCTTCGCGGCGCGGATCTGCGCGATCTGTTCGGCGATCGCCGGACGCATCCCGTCGATCGTCTCGACGAGACGCTCGACACCTCCCAGCTGGAAGAAGAAGGCCGGACCGGCGGCGAAGACCGGATTCGACTTCGCGAGCTCCTCGAGCAGCTCGACGTCCTTCTTGATGATGCGCGACACCGAGGTGATCGGCATCACGTGGATCATCGTGCCGAATTCCGAGGGCAGCGACAGGATGCGGTCGGCCTGGAGGCCGTGACAGAGGAAGGCGCCGGAGATCGCCCGCCCCACGACCATCGCCACGATCGGATGACCTGCGATCCGGGCTTCCGCCAACGCCAACTGATAGGCGCCGGTCGCCTTGTTCATGCCGAAGATCTCTTCGACCTTGCCGGGACCGTTCCCGGGAGTGTCGACGATCAGCACGATCGGCCGCTTCTCGGCCGTGGTCTTCTCGGCGTCGGCCGCGAGGGTGGCGTAGACGGCCTGCGCCATCTTGTAACCTTCCTCGAGACCGATCACGCCGGAATAGACGACCGGGAACTTCTCATTGAAGGCGTCTGCATCGGAGGCGATGACGGTCACCGTCTCACCCTCGAGGAGCGCGGTGCCGACGACCGCGCCCGGACCGAAGTCCGGATCGGCGAAGGTCTTCGCCCCGATCGAGCCTTCGGTGAAGGAGCCGGCGTCGACGATGAGATCGATGGCCGCGCGGCCCTGTCCCAGCAGAGTTTCCATGGGTCTTGCTCCCGTTCACAGCGCCAGACGGAGGACGGACTTGCGGAAGTCCGCGAGAGGTCCGTCGGCCAAACCGACGGGGTCGTTGTTTCCGGCGTGACGCCACACGTCCCGGGCGTCGGTCGGGGCGATCTCCACGGCCAGGGCGACGCCGCGCAGCTGCTTCTCCACGAGGGCCTCCGAGCCGATGCGACGCATCGTTTCGAAGTCCTCGATCGGCAGGGCGCAGAGATCGGTGAGCTGGGCGCGGAAGGCTTCGACGGTGTCGTCGACCAGGTAGTTGGCGTCGCCCATCACGAACTTGTGGCGACCGCCGGTGGTCCGATAGACGAGGGCACGGTTCGAAGCGTCGAACTCGTCCTTGCCCATCTCCTGCTCGATCACCTCGGGGCCGGTCAGCCCGAGACGGCCGAACTCGCTCATGACGATGCAGTCGGTGGCCGCCGCGACGAAGCCCATGCCGCCGAAGCAGCCGATGCGGGAGCCGATGAGAGCGACGACCGGCACCTTGTGGCGAGCGCGCTGCAGCGCGTCCATCACCTCGGCGTGCGCGAGCAGACCCGCGTTGGCCTCGTGCAGCCGAACGCCGCCGGTTTCGAAGGAGATCGCGATCAGCGGCTGCTGCGCCGCCGGCAGATCCGGGTGTTCGGCGAGCAGCCGATCCCGGAAATCGATCGCCATGTCGATGACGCCGACCATCTTGGCGCCCCCGACCTCACCGACGGAACCGCCGATGAAGCGCCCCTCCTGCGAGATGACGAAGACCGGGCGCGAGCCGATGCGGCCGACGCCGGTGACGATGCCGTCGTCGTTTTCCACCGCCTCGCCGAGGGAGAGGAGATGCGGGCTGACCAGACGATCGAACGGACCGCCCAGTTCGACGAAAGAGCCTTCGTCGACGAGGCCGACGGCGCGCTCGCGAGCGCTGCGTTCGAGGAAGCTGTCCTCTTGTAGCTTCTTCCAGTTCGGCATGCTGTGAACTCCCGGCTCAGGCCTGCGCTTCGGCCAGCGCCTGACGCAGGCGCAGGGCGACGACGGCGGGCGACGCGTTGTTGTCGTTGATCTCGATCGACGTGGCGGTGAGCCCCGTTTCGCCGACGAAGTGCTCGATCACGCGCTTCCAGAGCGCGTCGAAGCCCGTGACCGGGGTCACGATCTTCACCGACACGGCGGCATCGCCGGCCTTCGGCTCGAGCAGCACCTCGAGGTCGCCGGAACCGACGACGCCGTAGTGGGCGCGGGCGGCGGGCTTACGGGTGCCGGCCGCGGCGACAGTGAATTCGATCGTCTCGAGAGACATGGGGTACTCCGATCACCAGTTGCGGAAACGGGCCGGCGGGTTGTAGAGGCCGCCCGAAATGTCGACGAGGTCCCGCATGGAGCGAGCCGCGAGCAGGTCGCGATTGGCGCGAGCGCGATCGACGCCCAAGTCTTCGGGGGTCAGGAAGATGCGCGCCTCGCGCAGGCGACGGGTCTCGGCCGGATCGGCCTTCAGACCGACGTCCGTGTAACCGGCGACGGCGCGGATCGCGGCCATGCGGGCCGCCATGTCGGGCGCGCGGTTGAGGTAGGCGATGCCCTCCTCGGTGACGATGTGCGTGACGTCGTCGCCGTAGATCATCACCGGCGGCAGCTCGAGGCCCGCGTTCTCGGCGAGCTTCCAGGCGTCGAGCTTCTCGACGAAGGTCGGCGCCCGCGCTTCGCCGAAGGTTTCGGCGCCCTGCACCACCAGACGCTTGCCGCGCGGCATGTCGCCGATCTGATCGGCCATGTGCGGCACTTCCTGGCCACACTTGAGCCAGCTGTCGGTGACGTGGCGCCGCCCCTTGGCGTCGCAGCCCATGTTCGGAGCACCGCCGAAGCCGGCGACGCGATTGGCGGTGGCGGTCGAGGAATTGCCCCACTCGTCGATCTGCAGCGTGCCGCCGATGAACATGTCGAGGGCGTAGTGGCCCGCCGTCTGGGCGAAGGCGCGGTTGGAGCGCAGCGAACCGTCCGGCCCGGTGAAGAAGATGTCGGACCGCGCCTTGACGTAGTCCTCCATGCCCAGTTCACCGCCGAAGCAATGGATCGTGTCGACCCAGCCCGCCTCGATCGCCGGGATCATGGTCGGATGCGGGTTCAGCACCATGTGGGTGCAGACCTGCCCCCTCAGCCCGAGCTCTTCGCCATAGGTCGGCAGGATCAGCTCGATCGCCGAGGTCAGGAAGCCGATGCCGTGATTGATCCGCTGGACCTTGTACTCGGCGTAGATGCCCTTCAGCGCCAGCATGGCGAGGAGCACGTGGTTGTCGGTGACGAGACCCGGATCGCGGGTGAACAGCGGTTCGATGAAGAACGGCTTCGGGCTCTCGACGACGGCATCGACCCAGTCGGCCGGAATGTCGATGCGCGGCAATTTATCGACGATCTTGTTGACCTGAGCGACGACGATACCCTGCCGGAACTTCGTCGCCTCGACGATCACCGGCGTGTCTTCGGTGTTGAAGCCGGTGTAGAGGTTGCCCTCGCGATCCGCTTCATAAGCGCAGATCAGCGAGACGCGCGGCGTCAGATCCAGGAAATAGCGGCCGAACAGCTCGAGGTAGGTGTGGATGGCGCCGAGCTGAAGCTTGCCTTCGCGGATGAACTTGGCGACGCGACCGGCCTGCGGACCACCGAAGGCGAAGTCGAGCTTCTTGGCGATGCCCTTCTCGAACATGTCGAGATGCGAGGCGAGCGGCACGCAGGACTGCACCATGTGCAGATCGTGGATCTCGGCCGGATCGACCTGGTTGAGGCAATCGGCGAGGAAGTCCGCCTGCTTCTGATTGTTGCCCTCGATGTTGACGCGGTCGCCCGACCGGATCACCGCCTCGAGCAGGGCCACGGTGTCCTCGGCCTTCACGCGCTTGCCGGCGCCGATATAGGGCGCGGCGGCTTCCATGCGCTGGCGGGTGTCGGCTTCGAGCGTGTCCCACCGTCGATTGGTCTTCATGAGAATGCCCCCATGTGGGTCTTCGGGTTGTGCGAAGGGATCCGGCCCACGGGCGCTTCCGTGGAGATTTCGCCGGAATGAACGTCGCGAACGGCGCCGTCGGCACCGCGGATGCGCAGCGCGCCGTCGGCGGCGAGGCCGACGAGCATGGCGCAGAGGTCTTCGTCGCCGTCGGTCAGATGGACGACACGTCCGAGATCGACCGCATGCGCGGTCCAGGTCGCGGCGAAAGCCGCGAGGCCTCGCCGTTCCCAGAGCCTCGTCCAGCGGTCGAACACACGTCCGAGCGTTTCGACGAAGGCCTCTCGATCGACGGCCCGGCCGGCGAGCGTCGCGAGCGAAGTCGCCGGACCGCGCAGATCTTCTGGAAACTCGTCGTCGGCGATGGCGAGGTTGATCCCCATGCCGACGACGACGCAGGCGAGTTCGCCGTCTTCGTCGCAGACGGCCTCGGCGAGGATGCCGCAGATCTTGCGGCCGTCGACCAGGAGGTCGTTGGGCCACTTGATGCCCGCCTCGACGCCGGTCGTCAGAGCGATCGTCTCGCGCAGGGCGACGGCGGCGAGAAGGGTGAGTTGAGCGGCTTGCGAGATCGAGCGGCGGGTGCGGATCAACACCGACAGGCAGAGACTGCCCTCGACGGTGGAGAACCACGCCCGTTCGCCCTTGCCACGCCCGGCGTTCTGGTCGCGAGCGATCAGAACGGTGCCGTGCGCGGCGCCCTCTCGCCCCAGATCGGCGAGCAGGCGGTTGGTGCTGTCGACCGTCTCGACCTCGACGACGATCCCGCCGACACCCTCTCCGCCCGTGATCGCAGACTGCCGAACGGCTTCCGGGAAATGGAAGGTGGAATGGGTCATGGGATCGATCTCCGAGGTCGAAGCCGGGCTCAATGCGGAGCGACGAGGCCGATGGTCGAGGCGAAGATGCCGACGGCGATGGCCGAGACGATCAGGCCGCAGATGTTGGCGCCCATCGCCACCGGCAGGATCATCGCGTAGGGGTTGTCCTGAGCCGCGACCTTCTGGGCGAGCTTCGCGGTCGTCGGCACACAGGACACGCCGGCGATGCCGATCAGCGGGTTGAAGCCGTTCTTGTTGAACATCCACACGACCCAGCCGCCGAGCAGACCGCCGAGACCGGACACCAAGAGTGCGGTGATGCCGAGCACGAGGAGGATGACGACGCGGCTGTCGAGGAGAGTGGAGGCTTCACACAGGACGCCGAGCACCAGACCGAGCATCAGGGTCGAAGAGTAAGTGATCGTCTTCTCGAGCAGCTCCTGATAGGCCTCGATCTCCGCTTCCTTGATGGCGACGCCGAGGAAGAAGGAGAGGATCAGCGGAGCGGCCACCGGCAGCAGCAGGCACAGCAGACCGGCCGCGACGATCGTGAAGATGAACTTCGACTTCTGCGAAACTTCCGGGAATTCCATGTCGCACTCGAGCGCACGGTACTTCGCCGGAACGAAGAGCTTCATCAGATAGGGATAGCCGGCATAGGTCAGCGACAGATAGAGATAGGCGATGATCGAGATGGGAACGAAGAGTTCCTTGGCCATCACCAACGAGGCGAACAGCACCATCGGGCCGTCGGCGCCGCCGATCGAGCCGACCGCGGCCGCCTCACCGGGCGTCAGACCACAGTAGTAGCCGATCACCAGGGTGACGAAGGTGCCCATCTCGGCGAAGATCGCGCAGGTCATCGCCGCCCACGGACGGGCGAGAATGAAGGAGATGTCGGCCATCGACCCGATGCCGAAGAACAGCATGCAGGCGACCAGCGAGTTGGAGAAGGCGAAGTTGTAGATCGGCTGCAGGAAGTAGATCTGCATGTCGTTCACGAGCTGCAACGGATCCGAAATCATCGGATCGAGCATCAAGGTGCCGATCTTCTGGGCCTGCAGGAACATGACGCCGGCGTTGACGCACATCATGGCGATGCCCATCGGCACCATGATCAACGGCTCGAGCGTCCGCTTGAAGCCCATGACGGCGAGGAAGAAGCCGAAGGCGATCAGGGCGAGGCGCGCGACGGCGATCGTCGGTTCCTGGATGAACAGGGTGCCGATGCCGGGAAAGATGGTGAAGAGTTGCTGCAACATCAGGGTGATCTCCTCGAGCTCGGCTCACTCGGCCGAACCGGCCAGGGCCTTGTTGAGCAGGACGATCACCCCGATGACGGCGTAGGAGATCACCGCGGTGATCCCGTAGGCCATCAACGTGTAGACGACGACGTTCATGGGTTGTCTCCTGAGCGGAAGGAATTCGAAGCGAAGGATTCGAAGCGCGTGGTCGCCGAAACCGGGAACGCCCCGACCTCGACGAGGTGAACCGCGACGGTGACGGCGAGCAGGTCGGCCGCCCCGCCGGGGCTGAGCCGCCGCTCGACGCAGGCATTGCCGAAGCGATGGATTTCGCCGATGCCGCGCTCGCCGAGCGCGCCACCGAGGTCGCGGATGCGCGACGCGCCGGCACGAACGAAAGCGAGGCCGTCGACACCCCCGCGCCACAGCACGGTGGTGTCTTCGGCCTCGGCGATGATGGAGATCAGGGCGTGGAGAAGAGCGCGATTGAGCGACGCGCCTTCGTCGAGGGCTAGGCGGAGCGCGGGAAGGCCATGCTCGACGACGGTCGGAAAGCCGGCTTCGACTTCGCCGCGAATACCGGTGACGCCGTGGCGGGCATGAAGAATTTCGCCGGCGGTCCTCGGTTCGTGCCGTCGCGAAACGAGTTCGCGCTCGACCAGCCCCTCGCAAATGGCGGCGACGGCGGCGCAGATCGCTTCGGCGGACGAAGAACGACGATCGTCGTGCGCGACGCCGGCGCCCGCAGCCACGAGACCGAGCGCGAACAACGCGCCACGCTGCGTGTTGACGCCGTTGGAGGCGGCGAGCAGAAGGCGATCGTAGTCGCGGCCGACGGCGCGCACCAACGGCAGCACCGCCGAAGGTTCCGCGGCATGGTTGAGGCCGATGGCGGCGCAACGGTTGAAACAGGGAGAGATGGCCCCCGACGTCAGCAGGAACGTCTGAAGGTCCATGTCGTCGTGCGACCCCATCGAACGCGGGGTGACGAGGCCGGGCTTGGGATGAACGGAGATCTCGAGAAGAGCGCCCGTCAGGCAGGCAGAGCCGATGCGCCAAGCGGCAGGAAGAAATCCTTCTGCCCGGTGCGGCGCGAGATCGAGATCAGAAAGAGGCGACAAATCCATGACGGCGATCCGTCGGATCGAGCCGGCAAGAGCGACGTCTTGCAGACGATCCGAAAGACGACGCAAGCATCGATCGATGCGCGTCGCACGGAGACCACCGTCACGGTGTCACTTGTCACTTGGTGGATACCTGTTCCAGAAACCGTCGACTTCGGCGGAAAACGAACAGGATTGGGTGGGTCGATCACAGATCTCTGTGTCCAGTTCTCGACCCCGAACTCGGACGGACGAGTGAATGCCACTTTCGTCGATGTCCGTCAACCGCGACGGCGTGGATAAGTAGTCGAGCAGATGGCCGATCGCCGAATGTCACCGGCGATCGTATCCACCCCACTGCCCTCTCCCTCGAGAGTGTGGTAGGAGGCCCGCCCGGTCGCGGCGGTGTCGCCGAAAGTCGACTGGATCAGGACACGGTCATGAAAATCGAGATCGACGCCCACCCAATCGGCAAACTCGCCATCCTCCTCTCGCTTTCGTCGAACGAAGAGGAAGAAACAATCCGCAAAAGTCTGGCGAAGGAAGGTCGCGTCCGCACGGCCGTGACCTGGGTCAGCGGACGCAAGACCGAGATCAACAAGACCTTCCCCCGCTCCATCATCAATGCCGCGATGAAGGCGAACGTCGTACGCGACGCCCCGAGCGCCACTCACGCTCTGATCCATGCCGGGTTGGAGGCGCTCGGCGGCCTGATCCCACCCGTTCCCGGCGACAGCAGCCTCAAAGTCAAGGTCGCCGTCGTTTCGGACGGAAGCTGGGTGGCGGTCGCCGCCTACGGGGAATCGGCCTTTCTTCCCGAAACCAACCACGAGCGGATGGGCCTCGGCGTCATGCATCTCTGAGAATGGCCGGCGGATCGATCTCCGACTTCCGCGCGGCGACGGAATCGCGTGCGTAACGGCGCGACAACCACGCACCGGTCATCAATTCGATCTGATGAAAGAGCATCACCGGAAGAAGGATCAGGCCGACTTGTTCCGGTGCGAACAGAACGCCGGCCATGGGAACGCCCGTCGCCAAACTCTTCTTCGCGCCACAAAAAACGGCTGCCGCTTCATCCGACCTCGAAAAGCCGAGCCACCGCGACGCAGCCCGCAGCGACAGGATCATGCCGCCGAGCAACAATCCTTCGAGAACGAAGACCGTCGAGAGCTCCTGCACGGAGACGGTCGACCACAGTCCCTGTCGGACGGCTCGACTGAATGCGCCGTAGACGATGAGCAGAATCGAACTCCGGTCGGTCACCGCCACCAGCACCGCATGCCGCAGAACGAAGCCGCCGAACAAAGGCCGCAGCAACTGACCTGCGACGAACGGCGCGACGATCAGACGTGCGATTTCCGAGATCGCCGCCACAGGGTCCGTGCCCCCCTGCAACGACAGCACGAGAGCGACGAGCAACGGCGTCAAAACCGTACCGACGATATTGGACAACGTCGCCGCGCACATCGCGGCGGGTACGTTTCCTCCGGCGATCGACGTGAAGGCGAGAGACGATTGAATCGTCGACGGCAACAACGTCAAGAACACCAAACCAATCACCAAAGTCGACGAGAGCAATCCGACCGGAACGAATAGAAATGCGTAGCCGACGATGGGAAACATCACATAAGTGAATACGAAGATCAGTGACTGGAGGCGCCAATGCGTGAGCCCGCCGACGACGCGGCTCGGCGCGAGTTTGGTACCGTAGAGAAAGAACATCAGCGTGATGGCGACGTTCGCCGCCGTTCCGACCCAGCCGACGGCCACGCCGCGCGCCGGGAACATGCTCGCCGAGACGAGTGTGATCACCAATGCGATCGTGAACGTGTCGGGAAGGAGGCTGCGTGCCGATTTGGGGAGGATGCGGGGGAGCATTGTCTTCTTTCACTGGGCCGATCGGTGCCTCGACCGTCGTGTCCGTCAAATCGGCACGCTCCCCTTACTAGACAGACGGCGACAATTCCGGAATTCTGCATTCCATGAATTCTGCATTCGGATTTCGTGAACGACAATGTTCGATCCCCGCCTCTTGGAGACCTTTCTCGCAATCGTCGAGGAAGGATCGTTTGCCGGTGCAGCAAGGCGCCGCAACGCCGTGCCATCAACCATCAGCCAGCATATTCAGAGATTGGAACAGCAGTCTGGTCGGCGCCTGTTCGATCGCGACACGCACTCCGTCGTCCTGACCGTCGACGGCCAAGCCTTCGTCGATCTCGCGCGGCGCATCGTCGAAGCCAACGACAGAGCCCGCGCCTATTTCGCCGGAGCCGAATTGCGTGGCCGTGTTCGGCTCGGCGTGTCGGAGGACTTCGCCCTTTCTCAGCTCCTGCCCTTGGCGCTTCGCCACTTCTCCCATGGACACCCGAGGGTAGACATCGAATTGACCGTCGGACTTTCTGCTGAGCTCTATGCGCGGATCGACGACGGCGGTCTCGACCTCATCTTCGCCAAGCGTCGAGGCGGAGACGATCGCGGGACGATCGTATGGCGAGACCCTCTGATTTGGATCGGCGCCCCGGATTGGCTGGACGACCCATCCGCTCCCTTGCCGCTCATTCTCTACCCCGCACCGAGCGTCACACGCACCTTCGTCTTGAATACTTTGGAGGAGAGCGGCCGGAGATGGCGGATCGCTTGTACCTGTACGAGCCTCGGAGGGTTGAGGAGCGCCGTCGCCGCCGGTCTGGGCATCTCGGCACAGTCGGAAAAATTGATACCCGAACGGCTCGAGCGTGTCGGAGCGCGAGCTGCCCTTCCGATTTTGCCGACGGTCGACTTCGTATTGCTCCCTGCGCAGCGAAAGCCGGTCAGAGTCGTAGAAACTCTGATGAAGTCGATCCATCAAATCGCGGTATCCGCGCCGACCTCGAATCACGTTTAGCGACGAGACTTCACCACGCTTTGCAGACCCGAACGACTCGATCGACGGGGACGTACACGTTCTGAATTGAAGTCCGTCGACAGGAGACTTTCTTTGAGCCGATTCACCCTCGAACGGGTGGGTGAACTGGCGCCGATCGTTGCGTTGGGCTCCAACGCAAAAAGCCCCGATCGCGAGGATCGGGGCTTTTCGACGGCGATGGTTGCGGGGGCCAGATTTGAACTGACGACCTTCAGGTTATGAGCCTGACGAGCTACCGGGCTGCTCCACCCCGCGGTGTGGTTTTGGACGATGAGATCGCCCGAATGTGGGTTCGGCGCGCTTCGATCCCGGCGAAGCCCGTCGGGACGACGTCGAAGTCCGGCTCTCGTCGACGAGGCCCGGAAGACGTCGCGAGCCCCGCGGCTTTCGCCCGGGGCTCTTGCTCGTCTCGTCGACGGCGTTTCCGTTTGTCGGGGAGACGAACTCGTGAGAGAAGGCTCGAGAAGATGGTCTTGGCAGGCCCGGCAGCGACCTACTCTCCCGCGTCTTGAGACGAAGTACCATTGGCGCTGAGGGTTTTCACGGCCGTGTTCGGAATGGGAACGGGTTGGGGCCCCTCGCAAGAACCACCGGGCCGGCAAAGACCATCTGAATGTATGAGACCGTCGATGTTCGCTCGCTTGCGAGTGAACATGGATTAATGAGAGCGATCAAGCCGATCGAGCTATTAGTACCGGTAAGCTGAACGCATTGCTGCGCTTACACACCCGGCCTATCGACGTGGTCGTCTTCCACGGCTCTGTTTTGCGAGATCTTGTTTTGACGTGGGTTTCCCGCTTAGATGCCTTCAGCGGTTATCCCGTCCGCACATAGCTACCCTGCACTGCCGTTGGCACGACAACAGGTCCACCAGTGGTGCGTCCATCCCGGTCCTCTCGTACTAAGGACAGATCGTCTCAAATCTCGAACACCCACGGCAGATAGGGACCGAACTGTCTCACGACGTTCTGAACCCAACTCACGTACCACTTTAATCGGCGAACAGCCGAACCCTTGGGACCTGCTCCAGCCCCAGGATGTGATGAGTCGACATCGAGGTGCCAAACACTGCCGTCGATATGGACTCTTGGGCAGTATCAGCCTGTTATCCCCGGCGTACCTTTTATCCGTTGAGCGATGGCCCGTCCACGTGGAACCACCGGATCACTATGGCCGACTTTCGTCTCTGCTCGACTTGTCAGTCTCGCAGTCAGGCAGGCTTATGCCATTGCACTCGACGACCGATTTCCGACCGGTCTGAGCCCACCATCGCGCGCCTCCGTTACTCTTTGGGAGGCGACCGCCCCAGTCAAACTGCCCACCATGCGCTGTCTCGGACCCTGTTGGGCCGCGGTTAGACGTTCATGACGATAAGGGTGGTATTTCAAGGTTGGCTCCACCCGAGCTGGCGCCCGAGCTTCAAAGCCTACCACCTATCCTACACATGCCGACACGAACGCCAGCGCAAAGTTGCAGTAAAGGTGCACGGGGTCTTTCCGTCTGACCGCAGGAACCTCGCATCTTCACGAGGAATTCAATTTCACTGAGTCTCTGCTGGAGACAGCGGGGAAGTCGTTACGCCATTCGTGCAGGTCGGAACTTACCCGACAAGGAATTTCGCTACCTTAGGACCGTTATAGTTACGGCCGCCGTTTACCGGGGCTTCGATTCAAAGCTTGCACCTCTCCTCTTAACCTTCCGGCACCGGGCAGGCGTCAGACCCTATACGTCGCCTTGCGGCTTCGCAGAGCCCTGTGTTTTTGCTAAACAGTCGCCACCCCCTGGCTTGTGCCCCCCACACCTGCTTGCGCAAGCATGGGGCCTCCTTATCCCGAAGTTACGGAGGCAATTTGCCGAGTTCCTTCAGCAGAGTTCTCTCAAGCGCCTTGGTATGCTCTACCAGTCCACCTGTGTCGGTTTCGGGTACGGACTATACGGGAGGCTGTTTCCTGGAACCCCTTCGCTGCACGAACAATCCGATAAGCTCGTACAACACACGGGATTCGTCACTGCTCCCAGGCTGGGGAATATTCACCCCATTCCCATCGACTACGCCTTTCGGCCTCGCCTTAGGGGCCGGCTGACCCTGCGCAGATTAACTTTACGCAGGAACCCTTGGACTTTCGGCGAGGGTGTCTCTCACACCCTTTATCGTTACTCATGTCAGCATTCGCACTTCCCATACCTCCACGGCGCCTCGCGGCTACCGCTTCATCAGCCTAGGGAACGCTCCGCTACCGCTCTTGCGAGCCCGCAGCTTCGGCTCGTGGCTTGAGCCCCGGTACATCTTCGGCGCAGGAACCCTTGTTTAGACCAGTGAGCTGTTACGCTTTCTTTAAATGATGGCTGCTTCTAAGCCAACATCCTGGTTGTTTTGGGATCCCCACATCCTTTCCCACTTAGCCACGAATTAGGGGCCTTAGCTGGCGATCAGGGTTTTTTCCCTCTTCACGACGGACGTTAGCACCCGCCGTGTGTCTGCCGGACAGTACTTCCCGGTATTCGGAGTTTACTTAGGTTTGGTAGATCTGTAGGACCCCCTAGCCCATGTAGTGCTCTACCCCCGGGAGTATTCATCCGACGCGCTACCTAAATAGCTTTCGCGGAGAACCAGCTATTTCCGAGTTTGGTTGGCCTTTCACCCCTAGCCACAGCTCATCCGAGACTTTTTCAACAGGCACCGGTTCGGCCCTCCAGTGCGTGTTACCGCACCTTCAGCCTGGCCATGGCTAGATCACTCGGTTTCGGGTCTGATCCCACGAACTGAACGCCCTGTTCAGACTCGCTTTCGCTACGCCTACACCTACCGGCTTAAGCTTGCTCGTGAGACCAACTCGCTGACCCATTATACAAAAGGTACGCGGTCACCCAGGACGAACCTTGGGCTCCCACTGTTTGTAGGTATCCGGTTTCAGGAACTGTTTCACTCCCCTTGTCGGGGTGCTTTTCACCTTTCCCTCACGGTACTTGTTCGCTATCGGTCGCTGAGGAGTACTTAGGCTTGGAGGGTGGTCCCCCCACGTTCAGACAGGATTTCACGTGTCCCGCCCTACTCATGTCCCATGATCTTCGACACCTCTACGGGGCTGTCACCCATGTCGCCGGCTGTTCCAAGCCGTTCGAGTTGGAAGATCACAGGCACTGGCCTGGTCCGCGTTCGCTCGCCACTACTAGCGGAGTCTCTGTTGATGTCCTTTCCTCCGGGTACTTAGATGTTTCAGTTCCCCGGGTTCGCCTCTCTTTCGAGATACCCTTGCGGGTGGGTTTCCCCATTCGGAAATCCACGGATCAAAGCTTGTTCGCAGCTCCCCATGGCTTATCGCAGCGTACCACGTCCTTCATCGCCTCTCAGCGCCAAGGCATCCACCGAATACCCTTATGGCACTTGATCGCTCTCATTATCGATGTTCACACGCTCTCTCGAGCGGATGTTCACCGACGGTCAACTTTCCAATTTCTTGGAAAGACCTCATACATTCTCGAGTTTCGTTCGACTGAATGGGCGTCTCTCGACGACCGACCCGCCCGAGGATCTCTCCCCGAACGATCGAACGAACCTTCTCTTCACGATGTCAAAGCAACACGTCGCATCGCTCGCACTTGGCGGGACGATCGACGAAACCGTTGTGTTCGGACGAGTGGCATCCCTCTGCTCGACGCCAGTAAACTGGTGGAGCCAGACGGGATCGAACCGACGACCTCATGCTTGCAAAGCACGCGCTCTCCCAACTGAGCTATGGCCCCAGAACTCTCGTTCCATGAGCAGCACGCGCAGTAGTAATGGTGGGCCCGGAAAGATTTGAACTTTCGACCTCACGCTTATCAAGCGCGCGCTCTAACCAGCTGAGCTACGGGCCCATGCCCTGCAAGCCGCCGCGAAGCGGCTCGTGGCCGATGCCACGGAGCTGGAAACTCGTCCGAAGAAGAAAGAGAAACGAAGACGGCGGATCCCGCGCCGTTGTGACTCGCTCGATCACAGGTCGTGAAACCGTGATCGACGGTCGGTGTCCTAAGAGATCCGAGACGACCGTCCGTGTGGACCATCCGAAAATGGCGGACACGAGGACCGTGAAGGATCTTCCTTAGAAAGGAGGTGATCCAGCCGCAGGTTCCCCTACGGCTACCTTGTTACGACTTCACCCCAGTCGCTGAGCCTACCGTGGTCAGCTGCCTCCTTGCGGTTGGCGCACTGCCTTCGGGTAAACCCAACTCCCATGGTGTGACGGGCGGTGTGTACAAGGCCCGGGAACGTATTCACCGCGTCATGCTGTTACGCGATTACTAGCGATTCCGACTTCATGCACTCGAGTTGCAGAGTGCAATCCGAACTGAGACGGCTTTTTGGGATTGGCTTCTCCTCGCGAAGTAGCTGCCCACTGTCACCGCCATTGTAGCACGTGTGTAGCCCAGGAC
>JAAYVT010000472.1 GCA_012517025.1 Phyllobacteriaceae bacterium
ATGTTCGGCGCCGTCCATTTCTGGTTCGCCAAACTGTGGACCTGGATGTCGGCCGCCACCGTCTGCGTCTCCGACGGCCTGCGCCGCGACGTGATCGAGACCTGGGGAGCGTTGCCGGAGCGCTGCGTGCGCATCTACAACCCGATCGCGGTGGTCGGCGCCGATCCGACCCTCGACGCGGCGGCGCTCGCCGCCCGCGAGCCGATCGTCATGGGCGTCGGGCGGCTGGTCGAGGTGAAGGGGTTCCTGTTCCTCGTCCGCGCCTTCGCCCGGATGCGCGAGCGCACCGCCAAGCTGGTGATTCTCGGGCAGGGACAGCAACGCGACGCGATCCTCGCCGAGGCCGCCCGTCTCGGCGTCGCCGACCGGGTGATCCTGCCCGGCTACGTCAACGCGCCGTGGACCTGGTACGCCCGCGCCCGCTGCTTCGCACTGTCCTCGGAGGTCGAGGCTTTCGGCAACGTCGTGGTCGAGGCGCTGGCTCACGGTCTGCCGGTGGTGGCGACCCGCTGCGACGGTCCACGCGAGATCCTCACCGACCCGCGACTCGGCGTCGTCGCCCCCTACGGCGACGAAGCGGCCTTCGCGACGGCGCTCGACGCGGCGATCGCCCATCCCGGCGATCCGGGGCCGCGCATGGCCCGCGCCGCCGACTTCTCCGTCGCCGCCGCCGGCGACCGCTACGAGGCGCTGTTCGAGCGGCTGCTCGCCCCGCCGACGCGCTGACCCCTCCGGATCGAATGGCGCGCCGGCGCGCCCGGATCGAACGCGCGCCGACGCACCCGGGTCGGATCCGTACCGTCCCGTCGAGATTGTCGCCGCGTCGACCTTCACCGGCTCGTCGGCGAGTTCGTTCGAAAAGACATGACCGATATTCCGAGGTCGCGTTTCGTTCTCGTCCCTGCGAACGAGAACACCGACCGTAGACGAGTTGTCGCATCACCTTCGTCGCAGAAAGCAGATACGACGTCGTCGGCAACCGAGGAAATCGTCGAATACGCATCTCTTCGCCGACGAAGAGAGAAACCGCCGCGAGGAACATCTTCGCGGCGAGGTGTTCGGCGCGTCCCTACGGATCGGAACTCGCGAAACGACGTTCGTTCGTCGCTTCCGGGAGCGGTGGTGGATGCCCCATGCCACCGCCGGTCGAGGCGAGCCGCAAGGAGCGGCGGCGAGGTTCGATCGCATCCCCGACGTTCGACGCGGACCCCCGCGTCGCCTCGAGAAGGCAACGATCATGAAGAAAATCTCTCTCGCCGTCTTCGCCGTCGCCGCTGCGACGTCGCTCTCCGCCTTCGCCGCCGACTCCTCCAAGCTGGTCCTGCCCGGCGACGTGACGCTCGAGCAGGCGCAACACGTCATCGCCGCCGCCCAGGCCAAGGCCCTGCAGCAGGGCACCTTGATGAACATCGCCGTCGTCGACGCCGGTGGCAACCTCAAGGCCTTCGCCCGCATGGAAGGCGCCTTCCTCGGCTCGATCGACATCTCGATCAAGAAGGCCAAGACGGCCCGCCTGTTCAACATGCCGACCAAGGATCTCGGCGCCATCTCGCAGGTCGGTCAGCCGCTCTACGGCATCGAAGTGACCAACGGCGGTCTCGTGGTCTTCGGCGGCGGCGAGCTGCTCAAGGACAAGAACGGCCTGATCATCGGCGCCGTCGGCGTCTCGGGCTCGTCGGTCGAGAACGACATGGCGGTCGCCCAGGCCGGTGCCGCCGGAATGTGACGCCTCGCGTCGGACGCGGGCCTCCGGGGTGGCCCGCGTTCCGGCGGTTCCCGGTTCGGGATCTCAGGCGTCGAGCGCCGCGCGCTCCGCCTCGTCGTGCTCGGTGGAGAGCGCGAGCCACAGGTCCTCGGTCTCGGCCAGCGCCTTTTCGGCGTCCGAGCGGGCCTTCATCAGTTTGGTGCCCTTGGCCGCGTCGCGGGTGAAGAGATCGGGATCGGAGAGATCGCGATCGAGTCGCTCCAATTCCTTCTGCAGCTTCTCGATGCGGGTCTCCGCGTCCTTGATCTTCTTCCTGAGCGGCGCCAGCTGCTCGCGCAGCGCCGCCGCCGCCCGCCGCCGGTCGAGCGCCGAGGGGCGGCTCGCCTCGCCGTCGTCCTCGCCGCGATCACCCGCCCGCGCCGCCGAGGCGCCCTCCAGCACCAGCTTGCGATAATCGTCGAGGTCGCCCTCGTATTCCCGCACCGTGCCGTCGCCGACGATCATCAGCCGGTCGGCGGTCGCCTCGACCAGATGCCGGTCGTGGCTGATCAGGATCACCGCGCCCTCGTAGGCGTTGAGCGCCCGAATCAGCGCCTCGCGGCTGTCGATGTCGAGGTGGTTGGTCGGCTCGTCGAGGATCCTCAGGTTCGGCCCGGCGAAGGTCGCGAGCCCCATCAGCAGCCGCGCCTTCTCGCCGCCGGAGAGATCGGCGGCGCGGGTGTCCATGCGGCTGGTGGAAAGCCCCATCTGCGCCACCCGCGACCGCGCCTTCGCCTCCGGCTCGCCCGGCACCAAGCGGGCGACGTGCTGATAGGGGGTCTCGTCGGGACGCAGCTCGTCGAGCTGATGCTGGGCGAAATAGGCGATCGAAAGTTTGCCCGCCCGCTGCACCCGACCGGAGAACGGCTCGAGCTTCTCGGCGATCAGCTTGGCGAAGGTCGACTTGCCGTTGCCGTTCGAGCCGAGCAGGGCGATGCGGTCGTCGACGTCGATGCGCATCGTCACCTGGCGCAGGATCGGTTTGCCCGCCTCGTAGCCGACCGCGACGTCGTCGAGCGCCAGGATCGGCGGCGACAGCTTCGCCACCGGCTGCGGGAAATGCAGCGGCAACGCCGCGTCCTCGGTCAGCGCGTCGACCGGCTGCAGCTTGGCCAGCGCCTTCATCCGGCTCTGCGCCTGCCGCGCCTTGGTCGCCTTGGCCTTGAAGCGGTCGATGAAGGCCTGCATGTGGGCGCGCTGGGCGTCCACCTTGTCCTTCATCTTCTGCGACAGGATCATCTTCTCGCGGCGTTGCCGTTCGAACCCGTCGAAGGTGCCGCGATAGGCGGTGAGCTTGCCGTGGTCGAGATGGACGATCATGTCGACGGCGGCGTTGAGCATGTCGCGATCGTGGCTGATCACCACGACGGTGTGCGGATAACGGCGCACGTAGTCCTCGAGCCACAGCGTGCCCTCGAGGTCGAGATAGTTGGTCGGCTCGTCGAGCAGCAACAGATCCGGTTCGGCGAACAGCACGGCGGCGAGCGCCACCCGCATCCGCCAGCCGCCGGAGAAGTCCGAGCACGGTCGCGCCTGCGCCGCATGGGAGAACCCGAGGCCGGACAGGATGGTCGCCGCGCGCGCCTCGGCCGAATGGGCGCCGATGTCGGAGAGCCGGGTGTGGATCTCGCCGATGCGGGCCGGATCGGTGGCGGTCTCGGCTTCCGCGAGCAGGCTGGCGCGCTCCTTGTCGGCTGCGAGCACGAAGTCGAGGAGCGAGATCGCCGAGCCCGGCGCCTCCTGCGCCACCTGTCCGATCTTGGCCGCCCGCGGCACCCCGATCGAGCCGCTCTCCGCCGCCCACTCGCCGGTGATCAGCTTGAACAAGGTCGACTTGCCGGTGCCGTTGCGGCCGACGAGGCCGGCCTTGGCGCCCGTGGGGATCACCACGGAGGCCTCCTCGAGCAGGGTGCGGCCGGCGATGCGGAAGGTGAGGTCTTGGACGACGAGCATGCGTCTTCTCTAGCCGAGAAGGGGAGGGGCGTCGACCGCGCCGCGAGGGTGAACGAATCGTTTCCGAATGCGAACCGATTCGCCTCGGGATGGCCACCGAACCTTTACCTTTCGGTAAGGAACGGCGGGCACAACGGAAGGCGAGGGACGCGAGCCGTTCCTTTTCCCATATCTCCTTCGATTTGCTCGACGATCGCCGCCGCGCCGGTTTGGTTTCGATCGTCGGGTGCGACGCATTTTGGTGGAGCGGATCGATGCAGCCGAGCTTCGACAAGCGGATTCTCGTCATGGGACTGGTGATTCTGTGCGCGCTGGCGGCCCGTCCGGTCGAGCGCATGCGGGTCGACCCGGCGACCACCGGCTCGATCGCCGAACGCGCCGTCGCCCCGCGCTGAGCCAGGTGCGCCCGCGCGACGACGGCGAGGGTTTTTCCCATTGACCCGCCGTCGCGGATCTGTTGCCTGTCGCCCGACCTTCCGCGAAAGGAAAAGCCATGGCGGTGTTGGTGACGGGCGGCTGCGGATACATCGGCAGCCATTTGGTGTGGGCGCTCGCCGATCGCGGCGAGCAGGTGGTGGTCCTCGCCGACCTCTCCACCGGCTTCGACTGGGCGATCCCGCCGGAAGCGCGCCTGATCGTCGGCGACATCGGCGATCGCGCCCTCCTCGACGAGATCCTCGGCGGCGGGGCGATCGAGGCGATCGTCCACTTCGCCGGCTCGATCATCGTGCCGGAGAGCGTCACCGATCCGCTGAAGTACTATTTCAACAATACCGTGAAGTCGCGCGAGCTGATCGCCGCCGCCGTCCGCAACGGCGTGAAGGCTTTCGTCTTCTCCTCGACCGCCGCCGTCTACGGCAACCCGGAGGTGAGCCCGATCGCCGAGACGATCCGGCTCGATCCGGTCTCGCCCTACGGCTCGTCGAAGCTGATGACCGAGATCATGCTGCGCGACACCGCGTTCGCGCACGATTTCCGTTACACCGCGCTGCGCTACTTCAACGTCGCCGGCGCCGATCCGAAGGGCCGCACCGGTCAGTCGACCAAGGGCGCCACCCACCTGATCAAAGTCGCCTGCGAGGCTCATCTGGGCTTACGCGACGAGCTGCAAGTGTTCGGCACCGACTACGACACCCCCGACGGCACCGGCGTGCGCGACTACATCCACGTCGCCGATCTGGCGGATGCCCACGTCCTGGCGCTCGACCGGCTGCGTTCCGGCGCCCCGAGCCTCGTCGCCAACTGCGGCTACGGCAAGGGCTCCTCGGTGCTCGAGGTGATCGGTGCGGTCGAACGCGTCACC
>JAAYVT010000473.1 GCA_012517025.1 Phyllobacteriaceae bacterium
CCGTCGCGCCGCGTCGCGGACGATGCCGTTGGCGCCGGGGATGCCGTCGGCGACGGTGGTGAAGGCGCCGGTGGTCGGGTCGACGCGCCAGACGACGCCGCGCAGGGTGTCGCTGACCAGGAGGGCGTCCGCCGTCGCGGCGACGTCGTTGAGCAGGGTCGGGCCGCCGGGCGGAACCTTCGCCGCGAAGACCTGCCGGCGCGTCGCGAGGTCGAAGCCGACCAGCCGGTCGACGTCGGCGACCCACAGCCGGCCGGCGAACATCGCCATGCCCTTCGGCGCGTCGAGCCGATCGCCGCCGGTCGGCAGGGCGTGGAGCGCGACGATGCGGCCGTCGGCGTCGAGCTCGGAGACGAAGCCGTCGCCGTCGTGGGCGAGCGGATCGAGCTTCGCGCCGAGGTTCGACACGAAGCGGCGATCGCCGTCGATCAGCACGCTCTCGGGGTTGGCGAAGCCGGACACCACCCGGAGCTCGGAGGCGGCGTGGGCCCGCGGTCCGGCGAGGGTGACGGCGAGGGCGAGGAGGAGGGCGGACGTCGATCGTCGCATGGGAACACTCCGGTTCGAGACGACGGCAGAGTGCGGGAGACGACGCGGCCGAACGGCTCCGCGGCGATCGAAGATGAACCCGTTCCGGTCACGCCGCCTTTGCCGGCGCCGTGTCGCCCGCCTATCTTCGGGGGCATGACGGATCGACCCTCTTCCCCTCTCGCGCTCCGCGCCGCCCTGCTCGCCGGTCTCGCCCGCTTCCGCCGCGAGGGCGTGGCGGGCACGACGCCGCATGCGCCGGGGCTCTTCTCCTACTGCGCGCTGACGCGGGAGCGACTGTCGTCGGTGCGCCTGCCGCGGCCGGTGGTCGGCATCGTCCTGTCCGGCGCCAAGGAGGTTTGGCGCGGCGAGACGGCCGAGCGGCTTTCCTCGGGGACGCTGTTCGTGCTGCCCGCCGAGGTCGATCTCGACATCGTCAACGAGCCGGCCGAGGGCTCGGGGCTCTATCAGTCGTTGGTCTTGGAGATCGCGCCGGAGGCGGTGCCGGATCTCGACGCCGGCGAGACCGAGCCGGCGGCGGGTGGGTCGGTCGCGGTGGCGCTGACGGCGGGTCTGGTCGAGGCGACGGTGCACGCCGCCCGCGCCATCGAGGACGGCCCGGCCGGCGCCACGGTGCGCACCGCGCGGCTCGCCGAATTGTTGGCGTTGCTGCACGACGCGCCGGCGGCACGGCCGCTGTTCGATCTGTCGGTGGCGGAGCGGGTGGCGCGGTTGGTGCGCGGCGGGCTCGACCGGGATTGGACGGCGGCGGAGGTGGCGCGGCGGCTGGCGTTGTCGGAATCGACGTTGCGGCGGCGGCTCGCCGCCGAGGGGAGCACCTTCTCGGCCCTGCTGCGACGCGAGCGGATGGAGGCGGCCCGGCGGTTGATGGCGCGCGGCGCGGCGAGCGGGGCGGCGGCGCTCGCCGTCGGTTACGCCTCACGCACCCATTTCGCCCGGGCGTTCCGCGCGGCTTTCGGTGGCAACCCGGCGCAGGCGGCGGGACGGAACGCGCCCTGATCGGTCCGGCGACCGCCGCGGCGCCGTTCGATCGGCGCGCGACGGCGGGATCCGAGACGGCACGACGAGCCGTAGGACGGCGCCGACTTCGTCGCCGGTTCAGGGGGCGTTGGGCATCGCCGTGGGCACGCCGCGCGTCTGCGACACCCAGCGTGCGAAGCCGAAATGCGACGGGCGCAGCCCGAGGCGCGAAAACACGTCGGTCCAGATCGTCGACGTCTGCGCGACGACGAAGCCGGGCGGCGGGGTCGCCGCTGCGTCGGCGGAGCGCAGGGCGTAGTAGACGTCGCAGGTCGCCGGGTCGGGGGCGGCGGGGGCCTCGGCCAGGCGCAGCGACACCGCGATCCGGCGGGCGAGGTCGGGTCGATCGACGGCGGCGAGCGCGGCGGCGGCGGCGCAGACCGACCGTCCCGCAGCGAGGTCGGCCGCGACGGCGGCGGCGAGATCGGCGCGCGAGACGGCGATGCGCGGGCGGTCGACGAGCGCCTGGGCCGTCCACACCGCGATTCCCGCGAGCGCCGCGAGGCCGAGGGCGAAGACCGCAGGATCGGTGAGGCGGCGCAGGCGCGATCGGCCGGGCGCGGCGACCACGAGGCTGGCGGCGATCGATACGCTGGTCAGGTTGTAGTAGGTCGCCGGGATGCGCACCGCCGTACGGTGGAGGAGGAGGGCGCCGACCAAGCCGATCAATCCCGCCCAGGCGAGGCGCATGGGCGAGGTGGCGTCGGGCGCCGGCAGCGACGTCGCCCAGACGCCGGCGATCACCACCGACGCGAACAGGCCGAAGCCGGGCAGGAAGCGATCGGCGAGGAAATAGCGGGCGAGGCCGGTGGTGTCGGTGCGTGCCATGGTGATGCGGCCGGCCTCGGCGATGCCGGCGAGCCAGGTCGCGGCGTCGCCGTGGAAGACCAGCCCGACGAGTGCCGCGAAGGTGCAGACGAAGCCGGCGGCGGCGGCGGCGATTCGGGCGGCGAGCACGGCGAGGGGTGGGCGGCGGTCGATCGCCAACGTCGCCAGGAACGCGGCGAGGGAGAAGCCGACCAGGACGGCCGCCGCCGGATGGGTGCAGGCGAGCGTCGCCAGGAGCGCCCCGACGAGGGCGCTGCGTGCGGGCGCGGCGGGGAAGCGGCGCGCGAGATCGACGCACAGGACGACGATCGCGCCGGTTTCCAGGGTGGCGAGCACCTCCGGGCGCGAGCGGGCGTCGAGCATCAGGGCGATCGCGACCGCCACCACGGCGGCGGCGCGCAGCGGCGAGAGGCCGAGGGCGCGGGCGTAGAGGGCCGTCGCCACGACGGTCGTGGCGGCGAGGAGATCGAGGGCGAGGCGGACGCCGTCCCAACCGCCGCCGAGCGGCCGGGCGAGCGCGCCGATCAGCCAGGGCTGGAGGAAGCCGTGCCAATCGAACGTCCGGTCGAAACCGCCCTGCATCCACGGGTTGGCGAGGTGTCCGGTCTCCGCCATCCACCAGCTCGCCGGCAGGAAATAGGCGTGATCGGAGACCAGCGGGAACGGCACCGCCCCGCGCAGCAGCACGATCAGCAGGCCGCCGGCGACGGCGAGCAGCAGCGGCGCGGCGGCGGTCGCGGATTTCGGCCGGGGCGTCACGACGTCGTCCCTCTCTCGGTCACGGCACCTCACCAGTTCACGGTGGCGGCGAGTAGGATGAGACAGACCAGCACGAAGGCCGCCCGGCTGTTGTGATCGCGCAGCGCGAACACCACCGGATCGTCGTCGACGAGGCGGCGTTCCGCCATGAGGATCATGCGGCCGATCCAATACATCAGGACCGGACAGACGAGCCACAGCAGTTCGTGGTGCACGTAGAGCCGTCGGACGTTGTCGGAGGAGATGTAGAGCGCGAGGACCGTCACGGCGTTGAACCCGGAGGCGGCGGCCAGGGCGGCGACGACGCCGAGATCGGACTTGTGGTAGTTGCGGTTGGTCGCCTCGTGCAGGTGGGCGTCGATGCGCGCGGTCAATTCGACGTGGCGCTTGATCAAGGCCAGCGCGGTGAAGACGAACATCGAGAAGCCGAGCAGCCATTCCGACACCGGCACGGCGATCGCCGCCGCGCCCGCCATCACCCGCAAGGTGTAGAGCGCGGCGAGGGTGATCGCGTCGATCAGCATCTTGCGCTTGAGGCTGAAGGAATAGGCGGTCGTCAGGGCGAGGTAGCCGGCCAAGACACCGGTCAGGGGCCAGGACACCGCCATGCCGACGATCAGCGACAGGGCCGTCAGAGCCGCGGCGACGAGCGGCGCGGCGAGGATGGGCACGGTGCCGGCGGCCAGCGGCCGCAGCCGCTTGGTGGGGTGCCGGCGATCGGCGTCGACGTCGACGAGGTCGTTGACGACGTAGATCGACGAGGCCGCCAGCGAGAAGGCGACGCAGGCGAAGAGGCTCGCCAGAATCGAGATCGCATCGAAACTGTGCGAGGTCACCAGGGGCACGAAGACCAGGGCGTTCTTGGCCCACTGGTGCGGGCGGAGCAACTTCACCCAGGCCCGCCACGAGTGCTCCGGCGGCTCGATCACGACGGCGTTCGGGTCGAGGGCGGCGAGGGCGGCGCGGGTCGAGCGCGACGGTCGCACCGCGAAGCGGCGGCGGCACACCGCCCAGATCGGCAGATCGGCGCGGTCGTTGCCGACGTAGTCGAAATTCTTCGCGCCGAAGGCCTCGACCAGCCGGAGCGCCTTGGTCTCGCCGGAGAGGTTCACGACGTCGTCGGAGGCGAACCACCCGTCGGCGCCGACGTGCTCGGCCACCGCCGCGACGTAGCGCCGGTTGCCGGCCGAGGCGACCCAGACGCGACGGCCGTCGCGGCGGGCTTCGGCGACGAGCGCCGACACCGCGTCGTCGTAGGGCAGCAGGGCGGCGTCGAGCAGGGTGTCGGCGGCGATCGCCGCCTTGAGCGCCGCCTTGCCGCGCCGCAACAGGTCGGGGATCTCGGCGAGACGCCGTGGCCGGGCGGCGATCCAGGCGACGCCGGTTTCGACCAACAGATCGGAGCGCACCAGCGTGCCGTCGAGGTCGACGATCAACGGAATGTCTTCTTCGGCCATGCGATCGCTCGGTTTCCGGTCGGTCGTCGTCCGATCCGCGTCCCGGCCCGACCGGCGGCGGTCGGGCGGCGGGACGGACGCCGACACTGGTAAAATACCGGGAGAATACTCACGACAGGTTGCGCCGCGGGATATTCGCCGACCATGGTAAACGGCGGCGATCGGTCTCGAGGCATCCAAGGCGTTCGGTGACCGGCGTCGTACCGGCGTGCTGCGCCGCGATCGGTCGCGGGAGGAAGAGAGCCCGTGCCGCATTCGACGTCGCCTCCGGACGGGTCGAAGGTCGGCTGCGGGATCGGACATCGCCCACCGCGAAGCACGCGGGAGGCCTCGGTGATCTCGCCGAATTTTCGGGGACGTGTGCCGGGCGGGAGAGGGTGCCGCCGCGAGATCGGAGGGCTCAGGCTGCTCGGGGCGCCTCGAGCGAGGGGGCGTTCGCTTCGGCGAACGAGCGAGCGGTGTCGAGCGTGTCGAAGACTGGAGTGTAATTCGGCGGCAACAACGTCGCCGAACGTGCATCGAGGGCCGCCAATTCGAAAATCGGCCGGCCGTCGGAGCTCGAGGAGAAAGAAATCTCCCAGTGCCCCCAATCAGTAGATTTTCGCCAGATACCAGCGTCGATCTGGCGCCATGACGATACTGTCGCAGCTACCATTTTCGGACCTCTGTTGACGTTCCATGTCGACATGGAACCATGGAATTCTACCTGAGACCGGCGCATCAGTCAAAAGTCGTAGGCCGGGCGCGGCCATCCCCTTGAAAGCAGAGGGCTCTCGGTCGGCGCGGCGCGCCGCCGTCGATGCCGCGGCGCGGAAAAACGGTGGTGATTTCGGGGTGCGGCCGCGCCGGGAGCGCGATCGGACCTCGATACGGCCGCGCGATGCGAGCCGTTCGGTTTCCCGTCGCAGCCGATGCTCACCCGGACTTTCATTGAAAACATTCATATATTTCGCCTTCCGACGCAGCTCGGCCGCATCGTCGCGACCGGAATTGAACAAATGATGAGCAGAAATCTGCCTGCACAATGCGCTTGCGCGAAGGGTCGTCGGCTCTAATATTGAATTATGAATTACAAATTACGAGAGTGTGGATCGTGACCGAACCTCAGTCGCCGACGTCCCGGCTCGCGACGGGACCCGCCCGCCGCCGCATCGGCATGCTGACCCCGTCCTCGAACACGGTGCTCGAGCCGGTCAGTGCCGCGATGCTGCGCGACTTGCCCGAGGTCTCCGTCCATTTCGGCCGCTTCCGGGTGACCGAGATCGCGCTCTCGGAGGCGGCGCTCGGCCAATTCGGCGACGCGCCGATGCTCGAGGCGGCGCGTCTGCTCGCCGACGCGCGGGTCGACACGATCTGCTGGAACGGCACTTCCGCCGCGTGGCTCGGGCTCGACCGCGACCGCGATCTCTGCGCCGCGATCACGGCGACGACCGGGGTTTCCGCGACCTCGTCGGTCGCCGCGATGATCGAGGGGTTGCGGCTCGCCGGGATCGGGAAGGTCGGGGTGGTGTCGCCCTACACCGCCGACGTCCAGGAGAAGATCGTCGAGACGCTCGGCGGCGAGGGGTTCGAGGTGACGGCCGAACGCCATCTCGGCATCTGCGACAACTTCTCGTTCGGCACCGTGGCGCCGGCCGAGATCGAGCGGATGGCGCGCGAGGTCGCGGCGGCGGGGGTCGGCGCTCTGCTGGTTCTGTGCACCAATCTGCGGGCGATGCCCTTCGTTCCGGCGTTGGAACGCGATTTCGACGTGGTGGTGCTCGATTCGGTGGCGACGGCGGTCTGGGGCAGCCTCCGGGCGATCGGTGTCGATCCGGCTCGGCTCGCCGGATGGGGGCGGTTGTTCGCGCCCGGCTTCGGGGCGATCGCGACCGCCGCCGCACCCCTCCTGCAGGAGGTGGACGAATGAGCGCGCCGGTCGACACTTCCGCCGGGCGGGTCGTCCGCGACGCCGTCGGCATCCACGGGCTGCGACACGGTTTCGGCGGTCCGCCGGCCCTCGACGGGGTCGATCTGCGGATCGCCCCGGGCGAGCTCGTCGCCCTGCTCGGTCCGAGCGGCTGCGGCAAGACGACGTTGCTGCGCTCGATCGCCGGCTTCGTGCGACCCGACGAGGGGGCGGTCTTCATCGACGGCGAGCGCATGGACGACGTTCCGGCCGGGCGACGCGGCGTCGGCATCGTGTTCCAGAACTACGCGCTGTTTCCGCACATGACGGTGGCGGCCAACGTCGCCTACGGGCTCGAGGCGCGGCGTCGGCCGAAGGCGGAGATCGCGGCGACCGTCGAGCGGATGCTGCGCCTCGTCCAGTTGGAGGGGATGCGCGACCGTCATCCCCGGCAACTGTCGGGCGGCCAGCAACAACGCGTGGCGCTCGCCCGGGCGCTGGCGACCGAACCCAAGGTGCTGCTGCTCGACGAACCCTTCGCGGCGCTCGACAAGAACCTCCGGCTCGACATGCAGATCGAGATCCGCAGCCTGCAGCGCCGCTTCGGCATCACCACCGTCCTGGTCACCCACGACCAGGAAGAGGCGATGAACATGGCCGATCGCATCGCGGTGATGCGGGCCGGGCGGGTCGAGCAGTTCGACACGCCGATCACGATCTACGATCGGCCGGCCTCGCTCTTCGTCAACGGCTTCATCGGTTCGGCCAATCTGCTGCCGGCGCGCGTCGTCGCCGCCACGGCGGAGGGCTGCACGGTGGAGATCGCCGGCGGTGCGCGTCTGGCGCTGCCGCGTCCGGCGCCGGCGGAGCGCGACGTCGTCGTCTCCGTCCGACCGGAAAACCTGAGCCTTTCGGAACCGGAGGCCGGCGGTCTCCTCGGGACGATCCGCACGACGATGCCGATGGGCGGGGTGACCATCTCGGAGGTCGACCTCGACGGCGGTCGGCGGGTGCGCATCACGCGGCTCCGGGAGGCGGGCACGATGCCGCGCGCCGTCGGCAGCCGCGTTTCGGTCGACCTCGTGTCGGCGGCGGCGGCGGCGATCTTCGCGGCGCCGGATTCCTCGATCTCCACGACCTCCAACCAGGGAACTTCTCCATGACGATCGACATCTCTCGGCGCTCATTCGTCAAGACGCTGGCCCTCGGCGCCGGTGCGGTGGCCGGCACCGGCCTCTTTCCCTCCGCCTCGCGGGCGGCGGGCGAGCTGGTGGCGGCGACCTATCCCGGCGCCTTCGAGGAATCCCATCGCAAGATCCTGCTGCCGGCGGCGCGGCGGGCGACCGGCGGCGAGATCGTGCTGACCCCGGTGCTCGGCTCCGAGCAGGTCGCCAAGACGGCGGCGGCGTCGAGCCATCCGCCCTACGACGTGCTGTTGCTCGACGAAGGGCCGATGCTGGAGGCGATCCCGCGCGGCCTGTTCGCGCCGTTCCCGGTGGAGAAGGCGCCGCACGACGCCGAGCTCGGGGCGCCGTTCCGCAGCCGCGGCTTCGGTCCGACGGTCACCGTCCAGCTGATCGGCATCGCCTACAATCCGAAGAAGATCACCACGCCGCCGACCTCGTGGCTCGACCTGTGGAAGCCGGAATACAAGGGCCGGGTCGGCATTCCGCACATGGAATCGAGCCTCGGCACCACCTTCATGGTCGAGGTCGCCAAGCTGAAGGGCGGCAGCGAAAAGAACCTCGCCCCGGCCTTCGCCGCCCTCGAGGACCTGCTGCCGAACGTCGGCGCGGTGGCCCCCAATCCGGGCGCCGTCGGCACCTTGTTCCAGCAGGGCCAGATCGACATCGCGCCCTTCTATTTCAACAACACCAAGCTGATCGCCGCCAAGGACGTCGACGTCGCCTTCGTGCGGCCGGAGAGCGGTCTCGTGCTGGTGCGCACCAGCATGCACGTCGCCAAGAACACCGAGATGCTCGATCGGGCGATCGCCTACGTCGACGCCGCGCTCGCCGCCGACGTTCAGGAGAAGCTGCAGGCGGCGCCGTACTATCTGGTGCCGACCAACGCGAAGACGCCGTTCTCGGCGGAGATCGCCGAGGTGGTGGGCGGCGGCGCCGACGCGCTTCTGAAGAACGCCATCCCCGACTGGGCGACGATCAACGCCAGTCGCGGCGACTGGCTGAAGGAATTCGCCACCGTGGTGCGGAGCTGACGAGGGTCGCCGTGATCGCCTCCTCCTCCCCTCATCCCGGATCGCCGGCGGCCTCCCGCGCCGCCGGCCACCCTCGGCGCCGACGCGCCGAGGGTGGGGGCGATCTGCGCCCGGCCGTCCCTCTCGGCCTGTTCTACGCCGCCTTCCTGGCGGCGCCGATCCTGGTGCTGTTCGTCCTCAGTCTGGCGGCGAACGAAACCTTCGACCGCTTCGATCTCGGCCGATACGCCGGCTTCTTCGGCGAGCGGATCAACTGGATCGTCCTCGTCGACACGCTGCGGCTCGGGGTGATCTCGACGATCGTCTGCCTCTGCCTCGGCTTTCCGCTGGCGCTCGTCCACGCCCGCCTGTCGCCGCGCGGCAAAGCGGTGCTGATCTTCCTCGTCGTGCTGCCGCAGCTGACCAGCTCGGTGGTGAGAACCTTCGCCTGGGTGGTGATCCTGGGGCGGCAGGGCATCGTCGACGGCACCCTCGTCGCCCTCGGCCTGCCGCCGGCGGGGCTTCTCTACACCATGCCGGGGGTCGTCCTGGCACTGGCGCAGATCGACCTGCCGCTGATGGTGCTGCCGCTGATCGGGGCGCTCGGCCGCCAGGATCCGCATCTGAAGGAGGCCTCCACGGTGCTCGGCGCCGGTCCCTGGCGGACCTTCTTCAAGGTGACGCTGCCGCTCGGGTTGCCGGCGGTCTACGCCGGGTCGCTGCTGGTCTTCACCTCGTCGATCTCCGCCTTCGTGACGCAGTCGATCATCGGCGGCGGCCGGCTCACCTTCATGCCGAAATACATCTACGACCTGTCGAGCAGCACCCACACCTGGCCGTTCGCGGCCGCCGCGGTGATCGTGCTGCTCTCGACCGTGCTGCTCGCGGTGACGGCCTTCGGCCTGCTCGGGCAGGCGAGCCTCAGGCGAGCGGGGGCCTGACACGATGCGACGCTCCGAAAGCTCCTCCTTCGACCGGGTCACCGCCATCGTCGCCGGACTGGCGCTGATCCTGCTCACCGCGCCGACGCTGGTGGTGCTGATCGCCTCGTTCACCTCCGGGGCGAGCCTGCGGTTCCCGCCACCCGGCTTGTCGCTGCGCTGGTACGTCGAGCTCCTCGGCTCCGACGACCTGATCGACATGGCGCTGCGCAGCCTCGGGATCGCGGTGGTGACGGCGGCGATCGCGGCGGGGCTCGGCACCTCGGCCGCGCTGGCGCTCGCCCGCAACCGCAACCCGTGGGCGCGGGCGCTCGACACCGTGTTCATGTCGCCGCTGATCGTGCCGTGGATCGCCATCGGCCTCGGCATCCTCGTTCTGACCAACCTGCTCGGGCTGCCGTTCTCGCAGATCACGCTGGTGGCCGGTCACGTCGTCGTCTGCGTGCCCTTCGTGCTGCGCACGACGCTGGCGAGCCTCGCCCAGATCGATCCGGCGCTGAAGGAGGCCTCGCTCAGTCTCGGCGCCGGGCGAGCGCGGACTTTCCGCCGGATCACCCTGCCGTTGATCGCGCCGGGGATCGGCGCCGGCGGTTTCCTCGCCTTCGTCGCCTCCTTCGACAACGTGCCGATCTCGCTGTTCCTCGCCGACGCGCGCTCGCAGATGCTGCCGATCCGGCTCTGGCAGATGATCCAGGCCGATCTCGATCCGCGCGTCGCCTCGATTTCCGCCGTGGTGGTGGTCGGCACGCTGGTGCTGATGCTGGTGCTCGAACGGCTGATCGGCGTCTCCCGGCATTTGTCGTGAGGGCGGGGGCGAAGCGGGGTCGCTTGTCGAATGAATTATCGTGTGATGAATTACGAATGCACGGCATCGGCGAACGGCGACGGGGTCGCGCGGCCGAGCCGGGCGGATGTTCGAAGGACGATCGGTGATCCGATGGAAGACGTGAGAATTCTCGCCGCGCCGGTGCAGCGCTCCAGCCTGCACGAGATCATCGTGACGCAGCTCCGGGAGATGATCCTCGACGGGCGGCTGGCGCCGGGGACCTCGGTTCCCGAACTCGATCTCTGCCGCGACCTCGACATCTCCCGCACCCCGCTGCGCGAGGCGTTGAAGGTGCTGGCGGCGGAGGAGCTCGTCCGCCTGCTGCCCAATCGCGGCGCCGTGGTCAGCGAGATCGTGCCGGAGGAGATCGCCGAGATCTTCGAGGTGGTGGAGGGGCTCGAGCGATTGATCGGGCACCTGGTGGTCGAGCGGGCGAGCGAGGCCGACGTCGCCGAGATCCGCGGCCTCTACGAGCGGCTGGTCGGGCTCAAGGAGAGCGGCGACAAGCACGCCTATTTCGATCTCAATCAGGCGACCCATCGACGCCTCGCCGAGATGACGCGCAATCGCGTCCTCACCGCCGGTTACGCCGGTTATTCCGACAAGATCCGGAGGGCGCGCTGGCTCGCCAATCTGTCGGCGACGCGGTGGTCGGAATCGGTGCGCGAACACGCCGCCTTCACCGAGGCGTTGGAGCGGCGCGACGGCGAGGCGCTGTCGCGGCTGCTCGCCGAGCACGCCCATCACACCGGCGTCGCGGTGATCGCGGCGCTCCGGGCGCTGCCGGCGGCGGAGACGACGGCGCGCCGTCGGAGACGGTCGTGACAGAGCGCGACGGGCCCGCCGAGGCCGATCCGTCGCGGCTCTCAGCCCGCGCTCTGGCGACGGCGATCCGGGCCGGGCGATGGACGGCGCGGGGCGTGGTCGAAGTGCTGCTCGACCGCGTCGCGCGGCTCGACGGCGATCTCCACGCCTTCGTGACGGTGGCGGCGGAAACGGCGCGCATCGAGGCCGATCGTCTCGACGCGGCGGCGCGGCAGGGCCGCTTCGTCGGGCCGCTGCACGGCGTACCCTTCGCGGTGAAGGATCTGATCGACACCGCCGGGATCCGGACGACCCGCGGCTCGATGCTCCATCGCGACCACGTGCCGACCCGCGACGACCCGGTGGTGGCCCGCCTGAAGGCGGCCGGGGGCATCGTCCTCGGCAAGACCAACACGCCGGAGTTCGGCTTCGGGGCGCTCTGCTGCAATCAAATCGCCGGCAACACGGTCAATCCCTTCGCCCGCGATCGCACCTCGGGCGGATCGAGCGGCGGGGCGGCGGTGGCGGTGGCGACCGGCATGGTGCCGGTGTCGCTGGGCACCGACTTCGGCGGCTCGGTGCGCACGCCGGCGAGCTTCTGCGACGTCGTCGGCCTGCGGCCGGGGCCGGGTCTGTTGCCGCGCCATCCGAAGTCGGCGTCGTGGGAGACGCTGGCGACGCCGGGCCTCCTCACTCGCGACGCCGCCGACGCCGCCTTTGTGCTGCAAATCGCGGCGGGCGCCGACCGGCGCGATCCGACGACGGTCAGGACCCCGCCGTGGCGCCCCGCCGCGGGGCTCGCGGCACGGCCGCGGGTCGCCGCCACCCTCGATCTCGGCATCGCGACCATCGCCCACGACGTCGCCGACGCCTTCGCGACGGCGGTCGCCCGTCTGAAGACGACGGTCGGCCTCGAGGTCGACTTCGCCCATCCGGACTTCGCCGGGGCGCAGCAGGCCTTCGAGACCCTGCGCGCGGCGATGCTGCATCACGACTTCATGCCGTTGCTCGAGACCCGGGGCGAGGCGATCTCGCCGACGGTGCGGTGGAACGTCGAGCGCGGCGCGGGCCTGTCGGCCGACGCGCTGCTCGACGCCGAGGCGACGCGGGCGCGCATCTACGGCGCCTGCGTCGACTTCTTCGAGCGATACGATTTTCTCGTCCTGCCGGCGGCGAGCGTGGCGCCGTTTCCACTCGACCTCGAGGACGTGCTGGCGATCGACGGGCGGCCGCTGCGCAACATCGTCGACTATCTGACACCGACCAGTGCGATCTCCCTGGTCGGCCTGCCGGCGCTGTCGTTGCCGGCCGGATTCATCGACGGGCGGCTGCCGTTCGGGCTGCAGATCGTGGCGCCGCCGGGCGGCGAGGCCGAGCTCCTGGCCTTCGCGGCGCGGCTCGAGCGCGAACCGGGGTTCGGTCACGCGTTCGGCTGACGGGGAGACGCGGCGGTCACACCACCGGCGCGCCGAAGCCGAAGGAATAGGGCACCGGCCCGGAGAAGGCGACGACGTCGCCGTGATCGAGCCGCGCCTCGCGATCGACGCAGCCGCCGCGGTAGACGCCGGGCGACACGTCGCGGCCGTTGCGCAGCACCAGGAAGACGTCGGCGATCGGCAGACGCAGCCGGTCGACGACGTCGCCGACGGTGGCGCCCGCGGCGAGGGTCAACGGCCGCACCGGTCCCTCGGGACCGCCGTGGCGAACGAGACTGTTGAACAGCCGGACCTCGACGGTGATCGTCGCGCCGGCGGCGTTGTGGCCGATTCCCGCCGTCGCGGGCGTCTCGGAGGCCTCGGTCTTCATCTTCGCACCCTCGCGATCGGTTTCGGATCGAGAAACGGTGCCAGGAATCGCCGCCGGGGTCTTGATCGCCGTCAAGCTGCGCGGCCGTGCCGTCGCGCCGGTTCAGCCGCCGTCGTCGAGCCCGTCCGGCGCGGCGGCGCGGGCCGTCAGCGCCTCGAGTGCGGCGACGTGTTCGGCCGCCGCCGCCTCGGTCGCCGCCAGCACGGCGCGATAGCGCACCACCACCTCGCGGCCGAGATCGGTCAGTTTGGCGCCGCCGCCGCCGGCTCCGCCCGACTGGCCGACCACCAGCGGACCGCCGAAGGCCTTGTTGAGGTGATCGACCAGCTCCCAGGCCCGGCGCGCCGTCATCCCCAACACGCGCGCCGCCGCCGACATCGAGCCGGTCGCCTCGATCGTCTCGAGCAGTCGCACCTTGCCGTGACCGACGCGGGTCTCCGCGTCGAGCTTGAGAAACAGTCTGACCTCGATCACCGCCATCTCCCGCCGGACCCGCCCCGCCCTGTCCGACCCAGAGTTCGACGGAGTGGCGTGCGTGTCAACGCCTCCACACCGCCGGTTTCGACCTTGCGCAAAATTGCCCCTTGGAACAATTGCAAATCGTTTCGTGCCCCCTAAACATAACACGTAAGCAAAACGGCGAAATCGAAACGTATTGTTTCGACGAACATAACGCCGAAAGCGGGAGGAACGAACGCGACGACGGTCGCTTTGTTCCACGAAACATGACGATTCACTCGGAGGTCCGACCGGCGGGCCGCCGGATCCGGACACGTGACCCCTGTAGGGAGGGCGCCGCCCATGATGAATTCACTGCACATCGACGCGTCGAAGTGCACCGGCTGTCTGCAATGCGAGATGGCTTGTTCCTATGAGAACTACGGCGTGTTCGCCACGTCGAAGTCCCGCATCAAGGTGTTCGACTTCCACACCACCGGCCGCAAGGTGCCCTACACTTGCACGCAGTGCGCGGAAGCATGGTGCATGCATGCCTGCCCGGTCGGCGCGATCACCGAGGACAAGGTGCTCGGCACCAAGGTGGTGAACGAGACCACCTGCGTCGGCTGCAAGGTCTGCACCATCGCCTGTCCGTTCGGCACGATCAACTACGTCGCCGAGACCGGCAAGGTGCAGAAGTGCGACCTGTGCGCCGGCTCGCCCGCCTGCGCCGAAGCTTGCCCGACCGGCGCCATCACCTTCGCCGACGCCAGCTGGACCGGAATCGACCGCATGCGGTCGTGGGCCGAGAAGCTCGACACCACCCCCCAGACCGCCTGAGCCGGAGGAAATTCCATGTCCTGGCAACGCAAGATTCTGCGCGTCGACCTGACCGCCGGCACCATCACGTCCGAACCGCTCAACATGGAGTGGGCGCTCGAGTTTCTCGGCTCGCGCGGTCTCGGCACCAAGTATTTCGTGGAAGAGGTCGGCGCCGGCGTCGACCAGCTGTCTCCCGCCAACAAGCTGATCTTCGCCACCGGTCCCCTGACCGGCACCATGGCCTCGACCGGCGGCCGCTACACCGTGATCACCAAGGGCGCGCTGACCGGCGCGATTGCCTGCTCCAACTCCGGCGGCTACTGGGGCGCCGAGCTGAAGATGGCCGGCTGGGACATGGTCATCTTCGAGGGCCGGTCGCCGAAGCCGGTCTATCTGTTGATCCGTGACGACGAGGTCAGTCTCGAGGACGCCTCCGACATCTGGGGCACCACGGTGTGGCACACCGAGGAGCACCTGAAGACGCATCATCAGGACCCGTTGATGCGGGTCAATTCGGTCGGCCGCTCGGCCGAGCACGGCTGCCTCTACGCCGCGATCGTCAACGACCTGCACCGCGCCGCCGGTCGCTCGGGCGTCGGCACGGTGATGGCGTCGAAGCATCTCAAGGCGATCGCGGTGCGCGGCACCAAGGGCGTCTCCGACATTCGCGATCCCAAGGCCTTCTTCGACGCCACCAAGGCCGGCAAGAAGGTGCTCGCCGACAACGCCGTCACCGGCCAGGGCCTGCCGGCCTACGGCACCCAGGTGCTGATGAACGTGATCAACGAGATCGGTGCGCTGCCGACCCGCAATCACAAGGACGTGCAGTTCGAGGGCGCCCGCGACATCTCCGCCGAGGCGATGCGCGAGAAGCGGCCGAGCGACGGCAAGACCAACTTGGTCACCAACCAGGCCTGCTTCGGTTGCACCATCGCCTGCGGCCGCATCTCGCAGATGGACAAGGGTCACTACACGGTCGAGAACCGGCCGCAGTACTGGGGCGCCTCCGGTGGTCTCGAATACGAGGCGGCCTGGGCGCTCGGCGCCGCCAACGGGGTGAACGACCTCGAGGCGCTGACCTACGCCAACTTCCTGTGCAACGAGGACGGC
>JAAYVT010000474.1 GCA_012517025.1 Phyllobacteriaceae bacterium
CCGGGCTTTCCGACTTCGGCGATGTTCACTTTCCACGAGTTCATCGCCCCCGTGCTGCGCCGGCTCGCCGGCCTGCCGCCGCGTCGCGAGGGCCGGGTCGCCGCGACGATGCCGGTGCGCGTGCCCTCCGAACTCGGCCGCACCGACTACGTCATGGTCGGCCTCGGTGGCGCCGACGACGGCCGGATCGTCGCCCATCCGGTGTTCAAGGGCTCCGGTGCCATCTCCGCCTTCGCCCAGGCCGACGGCTTCGTCGCCGTCGAGGCGCTGGCCGACCACCTTCCGGCCGGCTCCGAGATCGAGGTGACGCTGTTCTCGCCGGAGGTCCGGGTGCCCGATCTGGTGATCGCCGGCAGCCACTGCGTCGGCCTCGAGCCGGTGGTCGACGTCGTCGCCGGCGCCGGGTTCGAGACCCGCATCCTGGCGCTCGGCAGCACCGGCGGCCTCGCCGCGGCACGCCGCGGCGAATGCGACGTCGCCCCGATCCACCTGCTCGACCCGGCCACCGGCGTCTACAACGCGCCGTTCCTCGACGACCGGCTCGAGCTGGTGCCGGGCTGGCGACGCCTGCAGGGCATCGTCTTCCGACGCGGCGATCCTCGCTTCGAGGGACGCACGACGGAGGAGGCGGTCGAGGCCGCCCTCGCCGATCCGACCGCCGTCATGGTCAACCGCAACCCCGGCGCCGGCACCCGCATCCTGCTCGACGGCCTGCTCGCCGGCCGCCGACCCGAGGGCTGGACCAATCAGCCGAAGTCGCACAACGCCGTCGCCGCCGCGGTGGCGCGGGGTCGCGCCGACTGGGGCATGGCGATCGCCACCGTCGCGAAGGCCTACGACCTCGGCTTCCTCCCCTTCGCCGACGAGCACTACGACCTCGCCGTGGTGCGCTCGCGGCGCGACCGGCCGGCGGTCGCCGCCTTCCTCGCCGCCCTGGCGCGGCCGGACGTGCGGGCCCGGCTGACCGCCCTCGGCTTCACGCTCCCCGGCGACGCCGCGACGGCGTGAGCCTCTCGACGAACCCGGCGCCGACGCGGTCGTAGGCCGCGCCGGCGTGGGTCTCCCGTCGGGCCGGACCGCCCGCCCCGAATCGCTCCACCCGCCGAGCCCGACCTCACCCGCCGCCCACCCGGGAAACGTGCGACCCGTTCGTTGTGCATTGCAATAGGAACCGACATTCACTTAAATGTCGTCTTCGCGGTGCCGAGGGGTGATGTCGAAGGTGGTCGTATCGAGGGCAGAAGACCGGCGCGACGCCGCCGGCCGGTCGGGATGTTGAGCGCCGTGGCGGCCGGGCCGGCCGCGAACCGATTTGCCCTCCGTGAGACCGATCGTCGATCGCGCGCCGCCGCGGCGAAGCCGCGCCGGCGCCGCGAAACGCCGGCCTGCGATCGCCGAATCGTCGCCGTGTCCCGACCCGGTAAACCGTTCCGTCGGCGCGCCGAGAACGCGCCGCCTCGACCCCTCGGACGAGCGCCGGGTGCGCGTCGAGGTGACGTCGGGGAGTTGATGACGGGCGACGTTCCGAGTAGATCGAGTAGTCGCAACTCCGACCGGAGGGCCGTGACGTCGGCGATGCGCGCCGCGTCGGGGGGTGGTTCACCGGTCGAAACGAAGAAGTCGAGCGGCCCCGATCACCGAAATCGGCCGACGATCGGTGCGCGTCCTGTCGGATTCGAGGGGGGATTCGAGTGGCCCTATTCGAGGGAGCTGACTTGACGGATCTGAACGGAGGTAGGGCCGTATCGCTGGTGGGGGCCGCCTGTCGTCTCCCCGGAGCGGCGAACGAAGCCGCGTTTCGCGACCTTCTCGACGGTGCCGCCTGCGCCGTCAGCCCACGGCCGGTCGGTCGCTGGCGGGTCGCCGGTCTCCTGCATCCCTCCACCACCGAACCGGGGCTGAGCTACACCTTCGCCGGCGGCTATCTCGACGATCCCTTCGCCTTCGATCCGAGCCCCTTCGGCATCTCGCCGCGCGAAGCGGTGCAGATGGATCCGCAGCAGCGCATCCTGCTCGAGGTGGTCTGGGAAGCGCTGGAAAACGCGCGCATTCCCCCTTCTTCGCTCTCCGGCGAGGAGATCGGCGTCTACGTCGGCGCCTCGAGCCTCGATCACGGCAACCTGCACGCCGCCGATCCCGCCTCGATCGACAGTCACTTCATGACCGGCAACACCCTGTCGGTCGTCTCCAACCGCGTCTCCTACGTCTTCGACTGGACCGGTCCGAGCTTCACCGTCGACACCGCCTGTTCGTCGTCGTTGGTCGCCCTCGCCCAGGCGGTCCGCGACATCCGCGTCGGCCGGGTCGACACGGCGGTGGTCGCCGGTGTCAACGTCCTGCTGTCGCCGGCCTCCTTCGTCGGCTTCTCGCGCGCCTCGATGCTGTCGCCGACCGGCCTGTGCCGGCCGTTCTCCGCCGCGGCGGATGGATTCGTGCGCGGCGAAGGCGCCGTCGCCTTCGTCCTGACCCGGGCCGACCTCGCCCGGCCGGGGACGGTGCGCGCCGAGATCCTGGCCGCCGACGTCAACTCCGACGGACGCACCTCGGGCATCGCCCTGCCCGGCCTCGACGGCCAGCTGTCGCTGCTGGAGCGGGTCTATCACGGTCTCGACCTGACGCCCGACGACATCGCCTTCGTCGAGGCACACGGCACCGGCACCAGGGTCGGCGATCCGATCGAGGCGACGGCGATCGGCCGCGTGCTCGGCCGCGGTCGCTCGGCGCCGCTGCCGATCGGCTCGGTCAAGTCGAACATCGGCCACCTGGAGCCCGCCTCCGGCGTCGCCGGCATGTTCAAGGCGCTGATCGCGCTGGAGACCCGCCGCCTCCCCGCCACTCTCCACATCGACGAGCTCAACCCGCTGGTCGACTTCGAGGATTTGAACCTCGCGCCGGCGAGCCGCACGGTCGCCCTCGACGCGAAGGCGCCGAGCCTGGTGGCCGGCGTCTCCTCCTTCGGCTTCGGCGGCACCAACGCCCACGTGGTGATGCGCGGAGCGCCGCGCGCCGAGCCGGTGCCGGTCGCGGCGAAGGCCGAGCGGCTGGTGCTCTCGGCGGCGTCGCGCGAAGTGCTGCGCCCGCTGGCGGCGGCGCACGCCGACCTGCTCGACGCCGGGGTGGCGCCCGCCCGCCTCGCCGCGGCGGTGGCGAGCGATCGCGACCTCCTCAAGCATCGCGTCGTCGTTC
>JAAYVT010000475.1 GCA_012517025.1 Phyllobacteriaceae bacterium
CGTCCAGTCGGGGTGGCCCGACTCGAATTCGAGCCGCAGATGACCCCGACCACCACCGCCTCGCGCGATCACCTCGCCGGCATCGCCCTCGTCGTCGCCGCGACGGTGTCGTGGGCGCTGACCGGCTTTTTCACCCGCGTGCTCGGCACCGATCTGGCGACGACGCTCGCCGGTCGTTCCGCCTTCGGCGTGGTGATCCTGGTGATCCTGTTCGTCGCCCACGAGGGACGCAACGCCGGCTCCACCTTCGTCGCGATGGGCCGCGCCGGCGTCGCCCAGGCGGTCGCGAGCGTGATCTGCGCGCTCGCCACCATCTCCTCGCTCTATCACACCTCGGTCGCCGACAACGCGGTGATCGGCGCCACCTCGCCCTTCGCCGCCGCGCTTCTCGCTCGGATCTTCCTCGGCGAACGGGTGCCGCGACGCACGATGGTCGCCGGAGCGGTGTCGCTCGCCGGCGTGGCGATCGTGGTCTCCGGCTCGCTCGGACAGGGGCGGCTGTTCGGCGACGCGCTGGCGGTGGTGATGATGGTCGCCTTCGCCACCATGATCGTGATCGCGCGAGCCCGCCCCGACATGCCGGTGGCGCCGCCGAACATCCTGGCGGTGGCGATCAACTTCGTGATCACCGCTCCCTTCGCCTCACTCGCCGCGGTCGCCCCGCGCGACTGGGGACTGCTCGCCGCCTTCGGCTTCACCAACTTCGTGCTCGCCGGCATGTTGTTCCTGGCGGGGTCGCGACGCATCCCGGCGGCCGAATCGGCGTTGATCGTCGCGCTCGATCTGGTGTTCGGGCCGTCGGTGGTGTGGGCCGCCTTCGGCGAGGCGCCGACCCGCGAGGGGCTGATCGGCGGCGCGATCGTGCTGGCGGCGGTGATCGGGCACGTCGTCGCCGGCATGCGCGGCAGCCGGGGCATCGCCGTCTGAGCCGGGGCGTCGCTCACGCCGTGGTGAGCGCGGCGACGCGTTCTCCCCTCGCGACGGATTTCCGTGTAACGATCCCCCGCATCGACGCGTAGAAGACCATGGAGCCGCGACGACCGTGGACGGCAGAGACGTGACGAGCGGGCGCGAGGCGACCGAGGCGGCGTGGAGCCGCGACATGCGGGCCGCGCTCGCCGGTGACGGCCGCGCCTATCGCGGGTTGCTCGAGGCGCTGACGCCGCGGCTGCGCGCAGTGGTGGCGCGGTCGCTCGCCCGCGCCGGCGCGCCGAACGCCGACCTGGAGGACATCGTGCAAGAGACGTTGTTGGCGATCCATCTGAAACGACACACCTGGGACCCGAGCGCTCCGCTCGCTCCCTGGGTGCAGGCGATCGCCCGCAACAAGACCATCGACGCCCTGCGCCGCCGGGGCCGGCGGGTCGAGGTCGACGTCGCCGACTTCGCCGACTTCCTCCCCGCCGCGCCGGCGCGCGACCCGACCGAGGGCGGCGACGTCGAGCGCCTGCTCGGCGAACTCGGCGAACGCCAGCGCGACATCGTCCGCTCGATCGGCGTCGAGGAGAAATCGGTGCGCGAGACCGCCGATCGTCTCGGCATGAGCGAAGGGGCGGTGCGGGTCGCGCTGCATCGCGGACTGAAGGCGCTTGCCGAACTCCATCGCAGGAGCGTCTCATGAGGACCGAGGATCTGATCGCCGCCCTCTCCGCCGACACCGCCTCGATCGAGCCCCCGATCGGCCGTCGGCTCGGCTGGACGCTGCTGCTCGGCGGGCTCGTCGCCCTCTTCCTGTTCGCGGTGCTGCTGGGGCCGCGTCACGACTGGCGCGTCGCCGTCGAGACGATCCGCTATCCGCTGAAGTTCCTGCCGACGCTGCTGCTCGCGGTCGGCGGCGTCGGCGCACTCGCGCGTCTGTCGCGGCCGGACGGCCGGATCGGCGCCTGGGGGGCGGTGCTCGGCCTCGCCGTCGCGGTGCTCGCCGTCGCCGTCGGCGTCGAGCTGGCGGTGCGTCCGGCGGATCTGTGGATGAGTCTGGCGCTCGGGCACAACGCCCTGCACTGCCTGTCGCTCATCCCGTTCTTCTCGATCGCGCCGCTCGCCGCCGCCGTGCTGGCGATGCGCCACGGCGCGCCGAGCCGGCCGCGCGAGGCGGGCGTGATCGCCGGGCTGGCCGCCGCCGGCATCGCCGCC
>JAAYVT010000476.1 GCA_012517025.1 Phyllobacteriaceae bacterium
CGTCATCGCCGCGACGTAGCCGCGCCGACGCTCCTCGGCGGTCGAGGAGGTGTTGCCGAAGAGGCCGCCGACCCGGCGATGACCGCGCGCCACCAAATGGCCGATCAACGCGTCGACGGCGGCGGCGTTGTCCATGACGACGCTGTCGTAGAGCCCGGCCGGGCCGGTGCGATCGACCAACACCACGGGGAAGTCGAAACTCGTCTCGGTCAGGCCCTCGGCGGTGGCGCGGGTCGGGGCGAAGATCATCCCGGTGATCCGCTCCTCCTGCATCAGCCTGAGATAGAGCGCCTCGCGGGCCGGACTCTCGTCGGTGTTGCACAGCACCACCCGCATGTCGGCCTGGAAGGCGGCATCCTCCACCGCCTTCGACAGGGCGGTGAAGAAGGGGTTGCGCAGGTCGGAGACGATCAGACCGAGGGTGCGCGAGGTCCGCGTCCGCAGCCGTCGCGCCGACAGGTTGGGACGATAGCCGGTCTCGCGGATCGCCGCCTCGACCCGCTTCTGCGCCTCGCGGCTGGCGGGACCGCCGCTCAACACCCGCGACACCGTCGCCGGAGAGACCCCGGCCGCCGCCGCGACCTCGCGGATCCCGATCGTGGAATATGAAATCGTTTCCATTCGAGCATCTCTAATCCGACGACCAGCTTTGCCGCAATACGCAGTAGTGCGCCGTTTACAGCCGCGCCGATCCGGGGCTTAACCAGATCAGGAATTGAAAACGATTTCAAGTCACGGATCCGGGTTCCATCCCGCCGTGCCACCCCGAGAGAGGACCCCCCCGATGCCGCTCGTGTCCCTGCGCCAGTTGCTCGACGATGCCGCCGAGCACGGCTATGCGCTGCCCGCCTTCAACATCAACAACATGGAACAGATGCTCGCGGTCATGGGGGCGGCGGCGGAGGCCGACGCGCCGGTGATCCTGCAGGCGAGCCGCGGCGCCCGCGCCTTCGCCAACGACGTGGTGCTCAAGCATCTGATCCAGGCGGCGATCGAGCTCCATCCGAAGATCCCGGTGTGCATGCACCAGGACCACGGCAATTCGCCCGAGACCTGCCTGTCGGCGATCGTCAACGGCTTCTCCTCGGTGATGATGGACGGCTCGCTGATGCCCGACGGCAAGACCCCGGCGGATTGGGCGCACAACGTCGCGATCACTTCGAAGGTCGCGGAGACCTCGCACATGGTCGGCGTCTCGGTCGAGGGCGAGCTCGGCGTGCTCGGATCGCTCGAAACCGGCATGGGCGAGAAGGAGGACGGTCACGGCGCCGAGGGCGTGCTCGACCACTCCCAGCTCCTCACCGATCCCGATCAGGCGGTCGCCTTCGTCCAGGCGACCGGCGTCGACGCGCTCGCCGTCGCCATGGGCACCTCGCACGGCGCCTACAAGTTCTCGCGCAAGCCGGACGGCGACATCCTCGCCCTCGACGTGGTCAAGAAGATCAACGCCAAGGCGCCGGGGCTGCATCTCGTCATGCACGGTTCGTCGTCGGTGCCGCAGGACCTGCAGGACGTCATCAACGCCTACGGCGGGGCGATGCCGCAGACCTTCGGCGTGCCGGTCGAGGAGATCGTCGAGGCGATCCGCTTCGGCGTGCGCAAGGTCAACATCGACACCGACTGCCGCATGGCGATCACCGGGCAGATCCGCAAGGTCTTCGCCGAAAAGCCCGAGGTGTTCGATCCGCGTACCTACATGAAGCCGGCGATGGCGGCGATGCAGGCGTTGTGCAAGAGCCGCTACGAGCAGTTCGGCGCCGCCGGCCGCGCCTCCAAGATCGACGCGTTGCCGCTGACCGCCATGGCGGCGCGTTATCGCAGCGGCTCGCTCGCCCCGCGCGCCGCCTGAAGCGTCGTCCCGACATCGACGTCCGCCCTTCCCCGTCGCGACCTCCCGGTCGCGGCGGGGATTGCACTTTGGTAGATCCCATGGTGTAAGATTCGACTGCATTTTGAAAACGATTCCGTTTCATTTATTAGATTTCTTGCAGATTAGAGCTTTTCTCATCCAGAGATACCGCATATTCCCGCGGCGACTACGCATTTTCACCGTTGGTATGCGATCCCTGTTGAAGCGAGGAGTGAAATCGTTTTCAATGCGTCCGGGTCGGAGATGAGACGTCGACCGACCTCGGGCGTGCGATCGGCGCGCACCGCGACGCGGCTCGCCTCGCGGGCGACCGCCGCCGGGAACGAGGGGCTCGCAGCCGCCGTCCCGGCGACCCATCAGGAGCACAGGAAATGCCCGTCTCGTCGCTCATCGAACTCGATGCGCTCGTCGCGCGCGTGAAGCGCGCCCAGCAGATCTACGCCGGTTACGACCAGGACCAGGTCGACCGGATCTTCCGCGCCGCCGCCTTCGCGGCGGCCGATGCCCGCATCCCGCTCGCCATGACGGCGGCCGAGGAGACCGGCATGGGCGTGGTCGAGGACAAGGTGGTGAAGAACCACTTCGCCTCCGAGTACATCTACAACGCCTACAAGGACGAGAAGACCTGCGGCGTGATCGCCGAGGACGCCGTCGGCGGCACGGTGACGATCGCCGAGCCGATCGGCCTGATCTGCGGCATCGTCCCGACCACCAACCCGACCTCGACCGCGATCTTCAAGTCGCTGATCGCGCTGAAGACCCGCAACGGCATCGTGTTCTCGCCGCATCCGCGCGCCAAGTTCGCCACCTGCGCCGCCGCCAAGCTGGTGCTCGACGCGGCGGTCGCCGCCGGCGCCCCGGCCGACATCATCGGCTGGATCGACACCCCGACGGTCGAGCTCTCCAACGCGCTGATGAAGCACCCCGAGATCAACCTGATCCTGGCCACCGGCGGCCCCGCCATGGTCAAGGCCGCCTATTCGTCCGGCAAGCCGGCGATCGGGGTGGGCGCCGGCAACGCGCCGGTGGTGATCGACGAATTCGCCGACATCAAGCGCGCCGTCGCCTCGATCCTGATGTCGAAGACCTTCGACAACGGCATGATCTGCGCCTCCGAGCAGGCGGTCGTCGCCGTCGACGCGGTCTACGACGCGGTGCGCGAGCGCTTTTCGAGCCACGGCGGGCACATCCTGTCGGCCGAGGACCTCGAGAAGGTGCGCCGGGTGGTCTTCCCCAACGGCCATCTCTCGGCCGACGTGGTCGGTCAGTCGGCGGTGAAGATCGCCGCCCGCTCCGGCGTCACCGTCCCGGCCACCACCAAGGTGCTGATCGGCGAGGTCGAGACGATCGGCGACGAGGAGCCGTTCGCCCACGAGAAGCTGTCGCCCACCCTCGCCCTCTATCGCCGCGCCGACTTCGCCGCGGCGCTCGACGCGGCGGCGGAGCTGGTGGCGCTCGGCGGCATCGGCCACACCTCGGTGCTCTACACCGACCAGGATCGCCACGCCGACCGCGTCGTCGCCTTCGGCGAGCGGATGAAGACCGCCCGCATCCTGATCAACACGCCGTCGTCGCACGGCGGCATCGGCGATCTCTACAACTTCAACCTCGCGCCTTCGTTGACGCTGGGCTGCGGCTCGTGGGGTGGCAACTCCATCTCCGACAACGTCGGGCCGAAGCACCTGATCAACAAGAAGACGGTGGCCAAGCGGGCCGAGAACATGCTCTGGCACAAGCTCCCGAAGTCGATCTACTTCCGTCGCGGCGCCATCGTCGAGGCGATGAAGGACCTCTCGACCAAGAAGCGCGCCTTCGTCGTCACCGACCGCTTCCTGTTCCAGACCGGCGTCGCCGACGAGGTGATCCGGCTCCTGAAGCAGGCCGGGCTGGAGGTCGAGGTCTACGCCGACGTCGAGGCCGATCCGACGCTGGCCGCGGTGAAGAAGGGGACCGAACGCGCGGCCGCCTTCAAGCCCGACGTGATCGTCGCCTTCGGCGGCGGCTCGCCGATGGACGCCGCCAAGATCATCTGGGTGATGTACGAGCACCCGGACGTGCACTTCGAGGATCTGGCGCTGCGCTTCATGGACATCCGCAAGCGCATCTACAAGTTCCCCAAGCTCGGCGTGAAGGCCGACATGGTGGCGATCCCCACCACTTCCGGCACCGGCTCGGAAGTCACCCCCTTCGCCGTCGTCACCGACGACGTCACCGGCATGAAGTATCCGCTCGCCGACTACGAGCTCACCCCCACCATGGCGGTGGTCGACGCCAACTTCGTGATGAACCTGCCGAAGTCGCTGACCGCCTTCGGCGGCATCGACGCGGTCACCCACGCGCTCGAGGCCTACGTCTCGGTGATGGCCAACGAGTTCTCCGACGGCCAGGCGCTGCAGGCGCTGAAGCTCCTCAAGGAGAACCTGCCGGCCGCCTACGCGGAAGGCGCGGCCAACGCTCAGGCGCGCGAGAAGGTGCATTCGGGCGCCACCATCGCCGGCATCGCCTTCGCCAACGCCTTCCTCGGCGTCTGCCATTCGATGGCGCACAAGATCGGCGCGGCCTTCCACCTGCCGCACGGTCTGGCCAACGCGCTCCTGATCACCAACGTCGTGCGTTACAACGCCACCGACAATCCGGTGAAGCAGACCGCCTTCTCGCAGTACGACCGGCCGCAGGCGCGGCGGCGTTACGCCGAGATCGCCGATCACCTCGGCCTGACCGAGCCGGGCATGCGCACCGGCGCCAAGGTCGCGGCGCTGGTGGCGTGGATCGACGGGCTGAAGGCGCAGCTCGGCATCGCCGCCTCGATCCAGGCGGCGGGCGTGGCGGAGGCCGACTTCCTCGCGGCCGTCGACCGCATCGCGGTGGAGGCCTTCGACGACCAGTGCACCGGCGCCAACCCGCGCTTCCCGCTGATCGCCGAGCTCAAGGCCCTGCTGCTCGACAGCTACTACGGCCGGCCCTTCGTCGAGCTCACCGAGCGTGAGGCGACCGCCGAGGCCGAGACCGCGCAACCGGTGAAGAAGAGCCGCAAGGCGGCCGAATGAGATCCGTGCTCTCGGCCCCGCCGGCGAACTCTCCTTCGCCCCGGAGCCGTCGGCGGGCGCCGAGAGCACGAGCCCCCGTTTCCCAATCCCCACTCCCCGCGCGCCCGAACGAGGCGGCGCGGAGGACGTCTCCAGGAGGAACTCGCATGCCCGTCCGCGTCGCCATCAACGGTTTCGGTCGCATCGGTCGCAACGTCCTGCGCGCCATCGTCGAATCCGGCCGCACCGACATCGAGGTCGTCGCCATCAACGACCTCGGCCCGGTCGAGACCAACGCCCACCTGATGCGCTAC
>JAAYVT010000477.1 GCA_012517025.1 Phyllobacteriaceae bacterium
AGACCGAGCGCATTCTCGCCGACGTCGAACGGGTGCTGGCGCGGGTCCCCGCCGCGTCCCGGCCCCGTCTCTATCTCGCGCGCGGCATGGACGGTTTCGAGACCGGCTCGCGCGGCTCGATCAACACCGAGATCCTCGAACGGGCCGGCGGCATCAACGTCGTCGAGGTGGTGCGGGACGGCGGCGGCATCGTCCGTGTGTCGCCCGAACGGGTGATCGCCTGGGCCCCCGACACCATCGTGACGATCGATCCGGCGGTCCACCACGCGATCCTGGAGCGGCCGGAATGGCGGCCGGTGCCGGCGGTGGCGCGGCGGCGGGTGTTCCTGGCGCCCGACACGCCGTTCGGCACCATCGACTTCCCACCCTCCGTCAATCGGCTGATCGGCCTGCCGATCCTGATGCACCTGCTCTATCCGGAGCAGACGACGACGCCTCTGCGCGAGGAGATCCGGCGGTTCCACGCTCTCTTCTACGGCCTCGACCCGGCGCCGGCCGATCTCGATCGGCTGCTCGACGGATTGGAGAACTGACGTGCCGGAGACGCGCACCCGGGCGATCCTCGTCGGCTTGGCGGCGGCGGCGCTGGTCGCCGCGATCGTGGCGGCCGGCATCGGTCCCTACCGCATCGCCCCGACCGAGGTGGCGCGGATGATCGTCGAGCGGTTGGCGGGCGGGGCGGACGGCGGTGAACCGTCGACCGTGCTCTTCGCCGTGCGACTGCCGCGCATCCTCGGGGCGGCGCTGACCGGCGCGGCGCTGTCGGCCGCCGGGGCGGCCTATCAGAATCTGTTCCGTAATCCGTTGATCTCGCCGGACATCCTCGGGGTGTCGACCGGCGCCGGTTTCGGCGCGGTCCTGGCCATCCTGGCGGGGTTGCCGGTGGCGCTGGTCGAGCTGTCGGGCTTCGTCGGCGGCACGCTCGCGGTGCTCCTGGTGGCGATGCTCGCCCGATCGCTGCGCGACCACGGCGACGTGCTCGTGCTGGTGCTCTCCGGAATCGTCGTCGGCTCGCTCGCCGCCGCCGCCATCTCGCTCGTCAAGATCGTCGCCGATCCCTATCAGCAATTGCCGATCATCACCTACTGGCTGCTCGGCTCGTTGGCCGGCATCCGCCTCGACGACGTCGCGGTGGTCGCTCCGACGGTGATCGTCGGCCTCGTGCCGCTGTTCCTGTTGCGCTGGCGGATCGGCGTGCTGTCGCTCGGCGAGGACGACGCGCGGGCGCTCGGCGTCGACGTGCGCCGGACCCGCGCGGTGGTGATCGCCAGCGCGACGCTGGTCACCGCCGCCGTCGTCGCGGTCTCCGGCGTCGTCGGCTGGATCGGGCTGATGGTGCCGCATTCGGCGCGCCTGCTCGTCGGCAATCGCTTCGATCGCCTGCTGCCCGCCTCGATCCTGCTCGGCGCCGTCTTCACGGTGGCGGTCGACACCGTGGCGCGCACGGTGGCGCAGGTCGAAATCCCGATCGGCATCCTGACGGCGCTGATCGGTGGCGGCCTCTTCGTCTGGTTGATGACGCGTCGCCGTGGCTTCGGCACATGGAGGCGCACGTGAAGAGGGGGAGGCGCACGTGACCGCGGCGAGGCGCACGTGACGGCGGGGCTGCGTCTCGACGGCGTCGCGATCGGCCATGCCGCCGGCGAGGCGTTGATCCGCGACGTCGATCTGGCGATCGCCCCCGGCGACGTCGTCTGTCTGATGGGGCCGAACGGCATCGGCAAGACCACGCTGCTGCGCACCGCGCTCGGGTTCCTGCCACCGCTCGCCGGCCGCGTCCGCGTCGACGGTCTCGACGTCGCCGGCGCCCCGGCGGCGGCGATCGCCCGGCGCATCGCCTACGTGCCGCAGTCCTATCTCGGCGATCCCGGCCACACCGTCTTCGACGTCGTGCTGATGGGGCGCACCGCCCGGCTCGGCCTGTTCGCCGTGCCCGATCGCGCCGACCAAGCCGCCGCCGTCGCCGCGATCGAGACGATGGGCCTCGCCGACGTCGCCGGCCGGACCACCGACCGCATCTCCGGCGGTCAGCGTCAGTTGATGCTGATCGCCCGCGCCCTCGCCCAGGAGACGCGGATCGTCGTCATGGACGAGCCGACGTCCAGCCTCGATCTCGGCAATCGCTTCGCCCTGGTCGATCGCATCCGCGCCATGGCGGCGGCCGGCCACGCCGTCCTGGTGGCGACGCACGAGCCCGAACAGGCGTTCGATCTCGGCGATCGCGCCGCCGTGCTCGGGCAGGATCGCAGCTTCGTCGTCGGACCGGTCGACGACGTCCTGACCACCGCCCGTCTGCGCCGCCTCTACCGTGCCGACGTCGCGCTCGAGACCACCCCCGGCGGCCGTCGGGTCGTCGGACGCGCCCCGCCCGCACCGTCGTCCCGTCCCGATCGAACGCCGGAGACCACGCCATGACCGCACTTCCGCTCGCCGTGCTCGTCCACGACAAGGGTGACCCGATCGAGGAGGCCTTCGCCGCCGCCCGCGACGCGCTCGCCCGTCGCCTCGATCTCCGTCTCGCCGGAGTGGTGCCGCGGTTCGGACCGCCCCATTCCAATGGCCGGCGGTCGATGTGGCTCGACGATCTGCGACGCGGCGATTCCATCCCGATCTCGCAGGATCTCGGCGCCGGCTCGACCTCCTGTTGCCTCGACCCCGCCGGCATCGCGCTGCTGTCGGTCCGTCTCGTCGAGGCGATCGAGGCGCGGCCGGACGTGCTCTTCTGCGGCCGGTTCGCCAAGGAAGAGATCGCCGGGCGCGGCATCCGCGAGGAGGGCGCGCTCGCCGTCGAGGCCGACATCGCCACGCTGGTGGCGGTCGACCGCGCCTTGCTCGACGGCTGGATCGCCTTCGCCGGCGACGATTGGACGGCCCTGCCGCCGCACGCCGAGGCGATCGTCGATTGGGTCTCCACCCTCCATCCCCTGGTTCGCACCGCGTGAGGTGAAACATGCGCGCATCGATCGTCTCGACGGCCCTGCTCGGCGCCGTGCTGCTTCTGCCGGTGATCGCGGCGGCCGCCGAAGTTCCGCCGCCGCCCGCCGTGCAACGCCAACCGAAATGCCCGGAGGAAGCCGAGCCGCTGCCGCCGGATCTCGCCGCCTGGGCGAACCGTGCGGCCCCCGTCTCGGCGGCGGCCTCCGCCGACCGGCTGACCGACGCGGTGGTGCCGGTCGGGCGCGCCGTCGATGCCGCGCTGCTGCCCACCCGGAGCGTCGCCTTCGTCGTCCGGCCCGGCAATCCCGGCGGCAGCGTCGCCCACGCCGGCCTGTTCCGCCTGAGCATCCCGCACGCCGGGACGTGGCGGGTGGCGATCGCCGCGCATGCCTGGATCGAAGTCGTGGTCGACGGCAAGCCGGTGGACTCGGTCGCCCACGGCGGTGGTCCCGCCTGCGCCGGCATCGCCAAGGTGGTCGATTACGACCTGCCGGCCGGTGACCACGTCCTGATGCTGTCGGCGAGCGATGCCGCCGTCTCCGAAGTGCTCGTGGTCGAGAAGCGCTGAGGAGGGGCCATGTCGATCCGAGCGCCGGCGGTTCTCGCCGCGATCCTCCTCGTCCCCGTCGTCGCCTCGGCGGCCGAGCCGTCGCCCCCGCCGACCGTCGACGAGATGCGGATCGTGCTCGGACGCCGGCTCTTCCACGAGGCCGACCTGTCGCTCGACGGCACCCTGTCCTGCGCCACCTGCCATGAGCAGAAGCGCGGCTTCGCCGACGGCAACCGCACCCACCCCGGCATCCACGGTCATCCGGGCCGACGCAACGTCCCGGGTCTGGCGAACGTCGGCCGCCTGCGCAATCTCACCTGGGCCGACGATCGGCTCGGGAGCCTCGAGCGCCAGGCCTTGAACCCGATGACCGGCACCGATCCGATCGAGATGGGCATCGGCGGCCACGAGGCCGAGGTCGTGGAGCGGCTCGCGGGCGATCCCTGTTACCGCCGCCTGTTCGCCGCCGCCTTTCCCGACGGTGGCGGCCGGCCGACGATGGCGGCGGTGACCAGCGCCGTCGCCGCCTTCGAACGCACCCTGATCTCGACCGACACCGCCTGGGACCGGGCGGAACGCGCCGGCGCGCCGCTCGCCGATCCGGCCGCCGAGCGCGGTCGCGCCGTCTTCGCCGCGAAGGGCTGCGCCACCTGTCACGTCCCGCCGCTGTTCACCGACGACGCCTTCCACGTGGTGCGGCGATCCTTCGCCGGCGAAACCGACGTCGGCCTCGCCGCCGTCACCGGCGCGACGGCCGACCGCTTCGCCTTCCGCACGCCCGGACTGCGCGACGTCGCGCTGACCGCTCCCTATTGGCACGACGGTCGCGCCGAAACGCCGTCGCAGGCCTTCGATCTGCACGACGCCGACGGCGTCCGCGCCGACCTCACCGCCGCCGACCGCGCCGATCTCACCGCCTTCCTGGCGGCGCTGACCGACGAGACGCTGACCCGCGCCGAGCGATTCTCGCCGCCGCCGCTCGCCTGCCCACTGCCCTGAACGCCGCCCCGACGCCGCCGGTCCGGGAGGATGCGTAGCGGACAGCGCGGACTTCCGCCCACCGGCCGACGTGGTCTAATGGCGCCGAGGAGAGCGATCGGCGGGAGGCCCATGGTGAGGGAAGCGGGGGTGCGGCCGATCGCGACGAACTCGCCGGCGGAAAGCCGCGCGGATGCCGTCGGCGATCGCGACGGCGTCCGCGCGCTGCTGACCGGCCCGCGCGAGCCGCTGTTCGCCCGCGCCGACGCGCTGCGCCGGGAGCGGATGGGCGACGCCGTGTACCTGCGCGGCATCGTCGAATTCTCCAACATCTGCGCCAACGATTGCCTCTATTGCGGCATCCGCCGCTCCAACCGCGCCGTCCGGCGCTATCGCCTCGACGACGACGAGATCCTCGCCGTCGCTCATCGGATGAAGGGCTGGGGCCACGGCACCGTCGTGCTGCAGTCCGGCGAGGTCGACGCCCGTCGCGAGAACGATCGCATCGCCCGCCTGATCGCGCGCATCCGCCGCGAGACCGACCTCTCGGTGACGGTCTCGGCCGGAAACCGTTCGCGCGAGGTCTACGCCCGTTGGCGCGACGCCGGCATGGACCGTCACTTGCTGCGCTTCGAGACCAGCGATCCGGCCCTGTTCGCCGCGATGCATCCCGATTGCTCGCTCGCCGAACGGCTCGATTGCCTGCGGGCGCTGCGCGAACTCGGTGTCCAGGTCGGCAGCGGCTTCCTGATCGGCCTGCCCGGCGAAACGCTGGAGACGCTGGTCGAGAACATCCTGCTCGTCCGCGATCTCGACCTCGACATGGTCGGCGTCGGCCCGTTCATCGCCCATCCCGACACGCCGCTCGCCGGAAGGCCCAACGCCTGGGCCCACGATCCGGAGATCTGTTTCGCGGTGATCGCCACCCTGCGTCTCGTCGATCCCGACCTGCGCCTGCCGGCGACGACCGCCTTCGACGCCTTCTTCCCCGGTGTCGGTCGCGATCTCGCGTTGCGGCGCGGCGCCGACGTGTTCATGCCCAACGACACTCCCGCGCGCGTCCGCGGCGACTACCTGCTCTATCCGAACAAGCCCTGCGTCGACGAAGGCGACGGCGCCTGCGCCGGCTGCGTCACGGCACGCATCTGGAGCCTCGGCCGGATGATCGGCGAAGGGCCGGGTCATTCGCCGAAGTCGCTCGCCCACGCGGCCATCTCCTGAACGCTCGCCAAGATCAGGCGGGCACCTCCGCCCGCGACGCCGCCTCGAAGGCCTCGCGCGCGAGCGGGAACACGCCGAGCGCCCGCGGCAACACGCCCTGCACACGCGAGATCGCCACGCCGTAGTTGGTCATCGCCACGCCCTGTTCCTCGGCCCGGCGTTGGCGGGCCGTGACCAGCTTGCGATTGACCGAACAGCCGCCGCATTGGACCACCAGCGCGTAGGGCGACAAATCGTCGGGGAAGTCGCGCCCGGAGGTGTGATCGAAGACCAGATCGCCGCCGGCATATTGGCGCAGCCAGCGCGGGATCTTGACCCGGCCGATGTCGTCGGCGAGTGCATGATGACTGCATGCTTCGGCCACCAGGACGCGATCTCCCGGCCGCAGCCGGTCGATCGCCGCCGCCCCCCGGGCGAAGCCGACGAGGTCGCCCTTGAAGCGGGCCATCAGGATCGAGAAGGTGGTGAGCGGGATCGCCTCCGGCGTGTCGGCCGAGGCCTTCAGCACCACCTGACTGTCGCAGACGACGAGATCCGGCGCCCGGCCGAGCCGGGCGAGGGTGTCGGCGAGCTCCCGTTCCTTGACCACCAGGGCGGAGGCGTCGGAATCGAGGAGATCGCGGATCGCCATCACCTGCGGCAGGATCAATCGCCCCTTCGGCGCGCCGAGATCGATCGGCACCACCAGCACCACCAGGGCGCCGGGCCGCACCAGATCGCCGAGGAGACGCGGCTCCTCGAGCGCCGGCTCGGGGGCGGCCGCGACGATCGCGGCGCGCAAGCCGGCGATCCCCATGCCGGTCCTCGCCGACACCGCGACGTGGGCGATGCCGTCCTCGTCGAGCCGGGCGAGATCGGCGGCGGGAGGGCACGCGAGGTCGGACTTGCCGAACACCACCACGACCGGCGTGTCGGCCTTGCGGAAGGCGGCGACGAGGCGGGTCTCGTCGGGCCCGAGCCCGTCGGCGTCGGTGACGATCACGGCGAGATCGGTGCGATCGATCGCCGCCTCGGTGCGCAGCGCGCGCAGCGCGCCGAGATCGCCGACGTCGTCGATGCCGGCGGTGTCGATCAGCACCACTGGGCCGAGCGGCGCGAGTTCCATCGCTTTTTCGACCGGATCGGTGGTGGTGCCGGCCTGCGGCGACACGATCGAGACGTCCTGGCCGACCAGCGCGTTGACCAGCGACGATTTGCCGACGTTGCGTCGGCCGAACACGCCGATGGCGAGCCGCAGCGCGCGGGGGGTGTCGAGCACGATCCGTCCTCCTCTTCTCGTTCACGAAGTCCCGACCCGTCGGGATTTCGTGACACCGGTCTCAACGTCGGCCGAGCGCCGTCGCCGCCTCGCTCGACAGCGCTCGCTCGAGCGCCTCGGGCTCCATCAGACCGCGGGCGGCGACTTCCTCGCCGATCGAACGGCCGCCGGCGCGCGCCGCTTCCGCCACCTCCGCCGCCACCCGATGACCGAGCGCGGCGACGAGCCCCGTCGCCACCGCCCGCGACCGCGCCAGCGTGGCGGCGACGTTCGCCTCCTCGACGACGATCCCCTCGACGCAGCGTTCGGCGAAGACCCGGTCGGCCGCCTCGAGCAGCGACAACGCGCCGAGAAAGGCGTCGGCGACCAGCGGCACGAACGGATTGAGCTCGAGCTGGCCCGATTGCGCCGCGGCGCGGACCATGTGGCCGCGCCCCATCACCTCGATCGCCATTTGCCCGATCGCCTCCGGGATCACCGGATTGACCTTGGCGGGCATCAGGCTGGAGCCCTCCTGCACCGCCGGCAGCCGGATCTCGGCGAAGCCGGCGTCGGGGCCCGATGCCATCAGGCGCAGGTCGGAGGAGATCTTGAAGAGATTGGTCGCATGCGCCTCGAGGATGCCCATCACCTCGACGATCGCGTCGAGATTCTGAGTGGCGTCGACGAGGTTTTCGGCGCGGGCGAGGCCGAGCCCGGTCATCGATCGCAACACGTCGACCACCTGGAACACGTAGTCGCGCGGCGCGGTGACGGCGGTGCCGATCGCGGTGCCGCCGAGATTGACCACCCGAAGCCGCTCCTCGCATTTCGACACCCGCCAGCGGTCGCGCGACAGCGCCTCCGCGAACGCCGAGAAGACCGCGCCGAAGCCGATCGGGGTGGCGTCCTGCAGCTCGGTCCGCCCCATCTTGACGACGTGCGCCCACCGCGTCTCCTGCGCCTGGAAGGCGGTCTGCAGCCGCGCGATCGAGGCCTCCAGCCGGTGGAGCAGGCGGATCGCGGCGATGCGCAGGGCGGTCGGCACGGTGTCGTTGGTCGATTGATGCAGATTGACGTGGTCGATCGGGTCGACCTGGGCGTAGGTGCCCCGCTTTCCCCCGAGGATCTCCTCGGCCCGGTTGGCGACGACCTCGTCGACGTTGAGATTGAGCGAGGTGCCGGCGCCGCCCTGCAACGCGTCGACGACGATCTCGTCGACGAGCGGGCCGCTCGCGACGTCGTCGCAGGCGGAAACGATCGCTTCGGCCCGCGCCGCATCGAGCGCGCCGATGCGGCGGTTGGTCTCCGCCGCCGCCCGTTTGACCACCAGCAGCGCCCGCACCAGCTCGGGATGGACGCGTCGTCCGCTCAGGGGAAAGTTGTCGAGCGCCCGCGCCGTGTGGATGCCCCAATGCACGTCCGCCGGCACCGCCAGTTCGCCGAGCAGGTCGCGTTCGATCCGGCGGTCGCCCGGCGCCGGGGGGGCGTCAGCGGTAGACATCCCGTTTGCCCTGGCGAACCTTGCGCATCATCACTTCCGAATAGTGCCGAGTCTTCGGCTCCATCGCGGCGATCTCGGCGGCGATCGCCGCGTCGCCGAGGGCGCGGGTCTCTTCCGAACCGTAGTCGATCAGATATTCGGCGAAGGAGGAGATCGCGTTCGGCCCGCACATCTCGCGGATGAGGCCGGGCTTGGCGAGATCCATGAAGTCGGCGCCGGTCCGCCCCATCCGGTAGCAGGCCGTGCAGAACGACGGGATCCGGCCGCCCTCGGCGACGTCGCGGACGACCTCGTCGAGGCTGCGGTGATCGCCGCGCTCGAACTGGGCGGCGTCCTCTGCGACCGGGGTGGCGTATCCGCCGGGATTGGTGCGGCTGCCCCCCGAGATCTGCGACACCCCGAGCGCGAAGGTCTTGCGCCGCATCTCCGGCGTCTCGCGGGTCGACATGATCAGACCGGTGTAGGGCACCGCCAGCCGCAGGATGGCGACGATCTTCTCGAAGTCGGCGTCGTCGACCACGTGCGGGGGATGGGAGGCAACGTCGGAGCCGAGCGCCGGCTCCATCCGCGGCACCGAGATGGTGTGGCAGCCGACCCCGAACCGGTCCTCGAGATGGGCGATGTGCTGCATCAGGGCCAGCGTGTCGAAACGCCAGTCGGCGAGGCCGTAGAGCACGCCGAGCCCGACGTCGTCGATGCCGGCCTCCATCGCCCGGTCGATCGCGGTGGCGCGCCAGTCGAAGTCCGCCTTGCGGCCGTCGACGTGGACGTTGGCGTAGACGTCGCGGTCGTAGGTCTCCTGGAACAGCTGATAGGTGCCGATGTGGGCGGCCTTCAGCTGGCGGAACTCGTCGGTCGTCAGCGGCGCGACGTTGACGTTGATCCGCCGGATCTCGCCACGCCCGCGCTTGACCGAATAGATCGCCTCGATCGCGTCGAGGAGATAGCGGAAGCCCTCCTTGGGGAAGGCCTCGCCGCCGATCAGCAGCACCCGCTTGTGCCCCTGGTCGATCAGCGCCGCCGTCTCCGCCTTCAACTCGTCGATCGTCAGAACCTTGCGCTCGAGCGCATGGTTGGACCTTCGAAATGCACAATACACGCATTCGTTGGCGCAAATGTTGGAGAAGTAGAGCGGTGCGAAGAAGACGATGCGGGGGCCGTAGATCTCCTCCTTCACACGCGCGGCGGCGGCGAACATCTCTTCGGTCGCCTCGGGGTCGCGCACCGCGGCGAGCACCGCGACGTCGGCGGCATCGAGCCCGCCGAGCTCGGCGGCCTTGGCCAGAACCTCGCGCACGCGGACTGGATCGGGGCGTTCGGCTTGCGCCAAGGTCGCGTGGATCGCCGCTTCGTCGAGCCAATCGGCGCGCATCATGGTATCGAGCATGTCGCCTCCCTGCGATCTTGCGGGCCGGTTCGGCGGGGCCGTCCGGCGTCCGATCTCTTCCCGTGCGTCGCGCTCGCGGTCGCGCTCACACCTTCTCGCCGTTGCGCGGCTCCGGCAGATTGAGCCGGATCTCTCTCCAGATGTCGGCGATCCGCATCTCGGCGTGGCGTTTGCGGTCGGCGTACCAAGTGTGCAGCAGATGATGCGCCCGCTCCGACATCGGCTCGCCGAGAAAGTCCTCGTAGAGCTTCTTGATCTGCGGATTGTTGTGCGATTGCCGGATCGTCCGCTTGGCGTCGATGTCGAACAGCGTCACCCGCTTCTTGCGCTCGGCCGGGCGATAGGCGTGCTTGCTCTTCAAGTGGCCGCCGCCGGTGACGCACCCGCCCGGACAGGCCATCACCTCGACGAAATCGAAGTCGTAACGGCCCGAGGCGATGCCCTCGACCACGTCGCGCGCCGCCTTGAGGCCGTGGCAGATGGCGAGCCGGATCGGCGGCAGATCGTCGGAGAGCTTCACCTCCGCCGTGCGCAGCGTCTCGGTGCCGCGCAGCGCCGTCACGTCCGTCTGCGGCAATTCGCGCCCGTTGACGAAGAAATAGGCCGAGCGCACCGCCGCCTCCATCACGCCGCCGGTGGAGCCGAAGATCACGCCGGCGCCGGAATAGTCGCCGATGTGCGGATTGTCGAAGGTCCCCGCTTCCAGCCGGGCGAGGTCGATGCCCTCGCGCCGCAAGAGCCGGGCGAACTCGCGGATGGTCAGCACCACGTCGACGTCGCGGCGGCCGTCGTGGGCGAACTGCGGCCGCGCCATCTCGTCCTTCTTGGCGGTGCAGGGCATGATCGAGATCACCCGCATCCGCGCCGGATCGACCCCCATCCGCTCGGCGAGAAAGGTCTTGGCGAGACTGCCCAGGCACTGCTGCGGCGAGCGGGTCGAGGAGAGATGCGGGATCATCTCCGGGTGGTGCTTCTCGACGAAGTTGACCCAGCCCGGACAACACGAGGTGAAGGTCGGCCGCTTGCCCTCGAGCACGTGGCGCACCACCTCGGTGCCTTCTTCCATGATCACCAGATCGGCGGCGAAGTTGGTGTCGATCACCACGTCGGCGCCCATGGCGCGCAGCGCGGTGATGATCTGGCCCTCGGCGTTGTCGATGCCGAGCTCCTCGGCGAAACCGACCCGCACCGCCGGCGCGAACTGGAACACCGTGACCACGTCGGGATCGTAGAGCCAGTCGATCACCTGCTCGGTGTCGTCGCGCTCGGCGAGTGCCCCGGTCGGGCAGACCATCACGCATTGGCCGCAGCCGACGCAGGCGTCGCGCTCGGGAAAGCCGAGCACCTCGATGCAGGTGCCGAGCCCGCGCTCGACGATCGAGATGGCGTCGATGCCCTGCACCTGCCGACACACCTCGACGCAGCGGAAACAGCGGATGCATTTGTTCATGTCGTAGCCGAGGAACGATCCGTTGTGGTGGATCGGCCGGCCCGACGCCCATGCCGGATCGTAGAAGCGCGACTGCTCCAGCCCGACGAACTGGGCGACGTCCTGCAGCTCGC
>JAAYVT010000478.1 GCA_012517025.1 Phyllobacteriaceae bacterium
GGCTGACCGCCGCCGCCGAGGTACTCTCGCACCGAACCGCGAGGCCCTGGGACCTGCCCGCGCAATGCGCCCCGCCCGCCCGCCGGGGGCGGACGCCGATGCCTCGAACGAAATATATCGTGCGCGATATGAATATGAACGATCAACCTTGGAAGGAGAATCCGATGTCCCCCGAAAAGATCCTCTACACCGCCCATGCCCGTGTCGAAGGTGGCCGCGACGGCCACGGCGCCACCGACGACGGCCGTCTCGACCTCCGCCTGTCGGTGCCGAAGGAACTCGGCGGCGACGGCGGCCCCGGCACCAATCCGGAACAGCTGTTCGCGGTCGGCTATTCCGCCTGTTTCCTCGGCGCGATGAAGTTCGTCGCCGGGCGCGACAAATTCAAACTGCCGGCCGACACCACGGTGTCGGGCTCGGTCGGCATCTGCCCGCTGCCGCACGGCTTCGGCATCGCGGTGGAGCTGAAGATCGCCCTGCCCGGCCTCGATCACGAGACGGCGCGGACGATCGTCGACCGTGCCCACGTCGTCTGCCCCTACTCCAACGCCACCCGCGGCAACGTCGACGTCACCCTGACGCTGGTGTGAGACATCACACCGCGCGTGTGAAACCGGGCGCCGGAGGCGATCTCCTTCGGCGCCCGCGTCGCGTCGGATGCGGCGAGGCGATGCTCGTCGTCCGTCTTCACGGCGACGACACCGCGCCCGTCCGCAGGTCGACCACCACCCGCCGTCCGTCGTCGAGCGACGCCGTCGCAGCGCCGCCGCGACAGGCGAGCGCCGAGATCCGCCCGGACACCGGCGACCGTCGCCGCTCCACCGCCTTGCCTCCGGCGAAGGAGACGGCGACGAGCGCCGTCCGGTCCCGGCTCGGCAGGACCACGTCGGCCACCCCGTCGCCGTCGGCGTCGACGATGCAGGAGAGATCTAGATTGCGCGTCCCGGCGATGTGGTCGGTCACGCCGTCGAGGCGGCCGACCTCGGCGAGCGTCTTCCCCTGGAGGCGATAGAAGCGCAGCGATCCCGCCACGTGCGGCGTCACCACCGCCGCGGCGAGCGGCGTGCCGGTCCCGGCGAAATCGGCGACGCCGACCGGATTGAGCCAGCGGTGCGGCTGCCCGGTCGGCTCGCTCGTCGCCAGCGGTTCGATGCCACGATCGGAGAGTCGATAGGCGGCGAGCGCGGTGCCGTGTTTCAGGTCCGTCTCGATCACCAACGCCTCGGGGGCGCCGTCGCCGTCGAGATCGACGAGGCGCACCCGCAGATCCTCGAACACCCGATCCGGTCCGAGCCGCAAATGGTGCACCCGTCCGCCGATCTCGACCTCCATGCCGCCGGCTTCGATCGCATCGCCGAGGACGCCGTGATCGTAGCGATCGGTCGGATCGACCAGCCGGGCGGTGACGCCGCCCGCCCGCGTCGTCTCGCCGTCGGGAAGCGGCACCTCGGCCGCCGCGAGCGGCGTCGCGGAGAGCGACGACAGCACGGCGACCACCGCGCCGAGACGAGACTTCCGACGATGACGACGCATGCGCGCACTCCGGACGAGGCTGGGGGACGAGACGAGGGTGGGGATGCGCGACCGCTCGGTCGCGCCCGTCCCCGTCGGGAGCACCACTCTGCCCCGACCCGGCGCTCGCGACGCAATCACGTCGTCGCGCGGCGGGCGTGAACGCTCCGAGGGGCGAGACCCGAAACGCCGAACGGGCGCCGGAGAGGCCTCCGACGCCCGTTCGTTCCAACTCTTCGGCCGTCGCGACGGCGCGGCCGGCACGCCCGATCAGGCGGCGGTGAGCTTCGCCATCACTTCGTCGGAGATCTCGAAGTTGGTGTAGACGTTCTGCACGTCGTCGTCGTCCTCGAGCATGCCGATCATCTTCATCAGCGACAGCGCCTTTTCCTCGTCGACCGGCACGGTGTTCTGGGGCTTCCAGTTGTGCTTGATCGAGGTCGCCTGACCGAGGCTCGCCTCGAGCGCCTTCGCGACGTCCTGCAGCGCCTCGAAGGCGGTCACGATGACGTGCTCTTCTTCCTCGTGCGAAACGTCGTCGGCGCCCGCCTCGATCGCGGCCTCGAGAACCGCGTCGTCGGAGCCGGCCGACTTCGGATAGGTGATCTCGCCGACCCGGTCGAAGGAGAACGACACCGAGCCGGTCTCACCCAGCGCCCCGCCGAACTTGGTGAAGGCGGCGCGCACCGCGCCACCGGTGCGGTTGCGGTTGTCGGTCAGCGTCTCGACGATCACGGCGGTGCCGGCCGGGCCGTAGCCCTCGTAACGCACCTCTTCGTAGTTGGCGCCGTCGTTGCCGGCCGCCTTCTTGATGGCGCGCTCGATGTTGTCCTTGGGCATGTTCTCGGCGCGGGCGTTGAGGATCGCCAGCCGCAGCTTGGCGTTCATCCCCGGCTCCATGCCGCCCTGCTTGGCGGCCACGGTGATCTCGCGGGCGAGCTTGGAGAAGAGCTTGGAGCGGACCGAGTCCTGCTTGCCCTTCCGATGCATGATGTTCTTGAACTGTGAATGTCCGGCCATGGTCGTGTCTCGTCGATCGCGGTCGCGGCGGCGGGTGCGGTCGCCCGCCCTCGCCGCGGAATGTCGGAAAGTGGCGCCTTATAGGCGGATGCGCGAAAAAAATCCAGCCGACCCGACCACGCGGCCCGACGTCGCGCCCGATCTCAGAACCGCGGCATCGTCTGGGCGAGCCGTCCGCCGACCCGGATCGGCTCGGCCCGGGTGGCGAGCCCGCTCGCCTCGTCGATCTCGACGACGAGGCCGCACACCGTCGCCTCGCCGCCCGCCGGCTCGAACCGCGACCGGCCGATCTTGGTCGTGAACCGGTTGATCGGCTCGTCCTTCTCCATGCCGATGACGCTGTCGTAGTCGCCGCACATGCCGGCGTCCGACTGGAACGCGGTGCCGTGCGGCAGGATCTGCCAGTCGGCGGTCGGGACGTGGGTATGCGTGCCGATCACGAGGCTGACGCGGCCGTCGAAATGATGCGCCATCGCCTGTTTCTCGCTGGTCGCCTCGGCGTGGACGTCGAGCACGATCGCGTCGGCCTGCTCGGCGAGCGGACAGGCGGCGATCTCGCGCTCGGCGACCGCGAAGGGATCGTCGAGCGGATCCATGTAGATCCGCCCCATCACCTGCACCACCAGCACCCGCGCCCCGTTGCGCGCCACGTAGAGATTGGCGCCTCGCCCCGGCGTGCCCTTCGGATAATTGGCCGGGCGGAGCAGACGCGGCTGCCGCTCGATGAAGACGAGCGCCTCGCGCTGATCCCAGGAGTGATTGCCGAGAGTGAGCGCGTCGGCACCGGCGTCGACGAAATCCTGCGCGATCTCCTCGGTGATGCCGAAGCCGCCGGCGGCGTTCTCGGCGTTGACCACCACGAAGTCGAGCCCGAGCGTGTCGACGAGACCGGGTAGACGTTCCACCACCGCCTTGCGCCCGGCCCGGCCCACCACGTCGCCGAGGAACATCAGTCGCATGCGATCACTCCGGGTCTGGGGCGCCGGGCACGATCGCCCCGGCTTCGGTGAGGACGAGATCGAGCGGCCGGTCGTGCGGCTCCGCCGGCACCCGGTCGACCCGTTGGCAGGAAAAGGCGAGGCCGACCTTGAGCCGCGGCTTCTCGCGCTCCAGCCGTTCCAACGCCCGGTCGTAGTGCCCCTTGCCGTAGCCGATGCGGTCGCCCTTCGCGTCGAAGGCGGCGAGCGGCATCAACAACACGTCGGGATCGACCGCGGGTGCATCGGCGGGAGGTTCGCTGAGCCCGAAGGCGGCGGCGACGAGCGCGTCGCCCTCCCGCCACAGCCGGAAGGTCAGGGTCTCGCCGTCGGCCCCGACCGCCGGCAGCGCCGGCAGCGCACCGAGCGCGACGAGGCGGCGCATCAGCGGACGCGGATCGAGTTCGGAGCGGATCGGGAAATAGCCCGCGACGACGGTGCCGGCCGGCAGCAACGGCAACGCCTCGGTCGCGGCCACCACCTCGGCGGCGGCGGCGCGCGTCTCCGGCGTCAACGCGTCGCGGGCGGAAAGCGCGGCGCGGCGCAGTTCCGCCTTGGAGAGCGGGGGGAACGCGGGAACGTCGGCGGCGGGCGTGGTCATTCGGCGGCGTCGTTCGAGTGGCCGATGCCACGCAGGGAAAGGAGTGACGAAGCCACCTCGACCGGTGGAGAAATCGATCCCGGGAAACCTACAACGTAGGTGGGCGCCGTTGTGGGAAAGTCCACGGACCTTCCCAGGGACAGCTCCCTTTGAGATCGATAAGGCCCCGGGGATGCAGTCTCCTGTCGCGTCGCGCAGCCTCGTCGAAACCGAATATAGGGCGCCTCGCGTCGTCGCACCAGAGCCGGCCGCGACCTGTCCACGCGAGAAGCCGACCTCTTCGGGACGACGCCTCAGGCGTCGGTCTCCGGCTTCGGCTCGCCGACCCGCCGCCGCCCCAGCGCCTCGGCGACCGAGCCGATCCGCCGCGCCGCCTCGTCGATCCGCCGGGCGATCTCGATCTCGACCTCGTCGCGCCGTTCGATCACCGCCGCCCGGGTCCCGCGCAGCGAGCGGTTCTCCGCCTCCAGGCTCTTCAGCCGGCGCTGCGTCTCGGAGAGCTCGTCCATCACCGTCACCGCCGCCATGACGGTCAGACGCTGATCGCCGATCTCGCCGAACGAACCGCGCAATCCGTGGATGATCTCGTCGAGTCGCTGGGCGAGACCCTGGAGGTGCCCCTCCTGGCCGTCCTCGCAGGCCATGCGATAGACCCGCCCGTTGATGGTCACGTTGACCTGCGCCATGCCCCGCCTCAGCCGCCGTGCGCGTCGAGCACGGATCGGATCGATTCCATCGCCGCCACCAACCGCCGCGACACCTCGCGATTGGTCTCTTCGAGCAGGTCGGCCCGCGCCTTCTCCTGGTCGAGCGTCTGTCCGAGCTGGGACCGGTCCTCGGCGAGCCGCGAGATCTCCTCCTCGAGATCCATCTCGGAGCGCTCGCTCTCGAACCGCCGTTCCGTCGCCGCCTCGAGCGTCTCGATCGCCGCCGCGAGCCGACCGAGCGCCGCCTCGACGGCCGGTGCCTGAACCATCGCTCCCCCTCCTCGAGACCTCGGCCCGCCGGGCCGCGACCCTTTTCGACGGGCCCCGATCCGGGCCGATCGATTCGCCGAAGTCTCGTCGAGATCCAAATTTAGGCTTCGCCGGGAGGTCGGGTCAATCGGAGGGCGACCCGCGCCGCCGCCGTTCCCCCGCTCTTCGCGGCGAGAGATCGTCGGAGACGCTCGATTCACGCGAACCACCGCTCCATCCGCAGCATTGACACCCCGAACGGCCCTGCTATCAGTGCCCCCGACCTCGCTCTCGGGTGCGATCCCGGCCGGCGTGTCGTGCGAACGACGCGCGATCGTCCTCGAATGAGAAGAAATTCCCCGTGCGGTATTCCTTGTCCCTCGGAAGCACGGGAAAGGGTGGAACGCCTCCGTCGAGCCCGCTCGACGAAGAGTGATTTCGGGCGATCCACCGGACCGGAAGTTCGACCGCCGCGCGGGCCCGCGCGGGCGGAGGATCACATCGAGAGGAGAACATCCATGGCTGTCCGCGTCGCCATCAACGGTTTCGGTCGCATCGGTCGCAACGTCCTGCGCGCCATCGTCGAATCCGGCCGCACCGACATCGAGGTCGTCGCCATCAACGACCTCGGCCCGGTCGAGACCAACGCCCACCTGATGCGCTAC
>JAAYVT010000479.1 GCA_012517025.1 Phyllobacteriaceae bacterium
AAACGACGAAATGCGGCGCGGAAGGCGATCGGGTCGACGGTGTCCCGGTCGACGGCGTTCCGGGGGGCGACGAGGGCATGCATGCGAAGAACTCCGATTGGATTGGAGAGGCGGGACGACCGGAGATCGGGCGCCGGTTCGACACGCGGGCGACGTCAGATGACCCACTCGATCTCGGCCGGGTCCTCGTGGACGAGATGCTTCAGGATCTCCGCCTCCAGCCGGGCGAGATCGGCGGAGCCGCGGCGACGCGGGCGCGGCAGGTCGACGGCGACGTCGAGTGTGATCCGTCCCTCCTCGATCATCACCACCCGATCGGCGAGCGCGACCGCCTCGGCGACGTCGTGGGTGACGAGCACGGCGGTGAAGCCCTGCGCCTGCCACACCCGTTCGAGCAGCGTCTGCATCTCGATGCGGGTGAGCGCGTCGAGCGCGCCGAGCGGTTCGTCGAGGGCGAGGAAGCGCGGTCGCGAGACCAGGGCCCGGGCGAGCGCCACCCGTTGCCGCTGGCCACCCGAGAGCGTCGCCGGCCAGGCCCGCGCCTTGTCGGCGAGACCGACGGCGGCGAGCGCCGCCTTCACCCGGCTCGGGGCCTCGGTCGCCGAACGATCGGCGCCGAGCCCGACCGCGACGTTGTCGATCACTCGCGCCCAGGGCAGGAGGCGTGGCTCCTGGAACATCAGACGGGGGGCGACGTCGCCGATGCCGGGACCGACGTCGAGGGTCCCGGCGGTCGGGTGGTCGAGGCCGGAGAGAATGCGCAGGAGCGTGCTCTTGCCGCAGCCGGAGCGGCCGACGACGGCGACGAACTGCCCCGGCCGGATCTCGAGCTCGATCCCCTTCAGCACCGCGAGGTCGCCGAAGGACTTGCTCAAACCGGCGAGCCGGATGCCGACGCCGCGCGCGGCGCGACGGCGGGCGTCGTGATCGACGAACAGGGCGTCGAAGTCACGGGTCTGGACGGCTGCGGTCATTTCGAACCTCGCGGATCGGCGAAGGCGGGGTGCCAGGACAGGGTGAGACGCTCGAGCAGGCGGACGGCGACGTCGGCGAGCTTGCCGAGGCCGGCGTAGATCAGGATCGCCAGCACCACGACGTCGACCCGCAGGAATTCGCGCGCCTCCATCGCCATGTGGCCGATGCCCGACGACGCGGCGATCGTCTCGGCGACGATCAGCGTCAGCCACATGATGCCGAGGGCGTAGCGCAGCCCGACGAAGATCGACGGGAGAGCGCCCGGCAGGACGCTCCGCCGGAAGAGATCGAAACGCCCCATGCCGTAGGACCGCCCCATCTCCAGCAACTGCGCGTCGACGGTGCGCACGCCGTGGAACGTGTTGATGTAGACGGGGAAGAACACCCCGAGCGCGGTGAGGAAGAGCTTCGCCTCCTCGCCGATGCCGAACCACAGGATCACCAGCGGAATGAGCGACAGGTTCGGGATGTTGCGCACCATCTGCACCGTCGTGTCGGTCAGCCGCTCGGAGATCTTGGAGAGACCGTTGGCGAGACCGAGCGCGAAGGCGATGCCGCCGCCGAGGAGCAAACCGGAGACGGCGCGGCGGAAGGAGACCGCGACGTCGGCGAGAAGCGAGCCGTCGACGATCTTGTCGTGGGCGGCGGCGATCGCCCAAGGGGCCGGCAGGACGTGAGCGGGCAGCGCCCCCGTCCCACTCGTCGCCGCCCACAGGGCGAGCAGCCCCGCCGGCAGGAGCCAGGGCGTGACCGCCGAGGCACGAAGCCGGCGACCGGTCCCGCAGCCGAGCCGCCGGAGGAAAGGCGAAAGGTCGGCGCTCGCCGACGGATCGGCCGCGACCGAGGGCACGAGAGAAGCGAGACCGGTCATGTGCCGCCCTCACGAAGCCGCGGCCGCGAGCCGCAGCCCGGTGCCGGAGACGCCGAACTCGCCGACTTGCGTGCCGTGGGCGCCGAGCGGCGCGCGGGTGATGCCGAGCGCCGGGAACAGCAGTTCGGCGACGGTGTAGGCCTCCTCGAGGTGCGGGTAGCCGGAAGCGATGATCGTCGAGATGCCGAGCGCCTGATACTCGCGCAGACGCCTCGCCACCGTCTCCGGCGAGCCGACCAGCGCCGTGCCGGCGCCACCGCGCACCAAACCGACGCCGGCCCAGAGGTTCGGGGCGATCTCCAGCGCGTCGCGTCGGCCGCCGTGCAGCACCGACATGCGGCGCTGGCCGACCGAGTCGGACTCTTCGCGGAACTTCTTCTGCGCCGCCTCGATCGCCGCGTCGGGGAGTTTCGAGATCAGCCTTTCGGCCGCGCCCCAAGCCTCGGCGTCGGTCTCGCGGACGATCAGATGGACGCGCAGGCCGTAGGTCAACGTCCGCCCCTGGGCGGCGGCGGCGCGCTGCACCGTCTCGATCTTGGCGCGCACCTCGTCGAGCGGTTCGGCCCAGGTCAGGTAAGTGTCGGCATGGTCGGCGGCGACCGCGATGCCGGCGTCGGAGGACCCACCGAACCAGATCGGCGGACGCGGCGTCTGCACCGGCGGAAATTCCTGGCGCGCACCCGTCACCCGGACGTGGTCGCCCTCGAAGTCGACCGTCTCGCCGGCAAGCAACCGCGAATAGACCTCGAGAAACTCGGCCGCATGGTCGTAACGTTCGTCGTGGGAGAGATGGATGCCGTCGCCGGCCAGTTCCTTCGGGTTGCCGCCGGCCACGATGTTGACCAGAAAGCGGCCGTGGCTGATCCGGTCGAGGGCGGCGGCTTGGCGCGCCGCGTAGGTCGGCGAGACGGTGGCCGGGCGCAACGCCAACAGGAAGCGCAGCCGCTCGGTGTGGGGGATCAGCGCCGCGGCGGTGATCCAGGGATCGTCGCAATTCTTGCCGGTCGGGATCAGCACGCCGGTGTAGCCGAGCCGGTCGGCGGCTTGGGCGATCTGTTTCAGATAGGAGAATTCGGCCGGGCGATGGCCCTCGGTGGTGCCGAGGAGGGAGCCGTCGCCGGAGACGGGGACGAACCAGAAGAGGTCGAGGGGCTTGGTCTGGGTCATGGTCGTGTCTCTTCGTTGGGGGTCAGGCCGACTTCGGGCGCCAGACGATGTCGCGGACGACGATCGGCTTCGGGATCAGGCCGACCCGGTGGAAGCGATCGGCGACCGCCTGCTGGCGTTCGACGATGGCGTCGGTGAGCGGGGAGAGGCCGAAGTCGGAGCGCTCGACGGTCCGCTTCTGCGCCGCGTAGGGAACGCCGCTCGCCTCGGCGTAGAGCTTCGCCACTTCGTCGCGATGGGCATCGGCCCAGGCGACCGCCTTGCCGATCTCGTCGTTCACCGCGGCGACGATCTGCGGGTACCGCTCGGCGTAAGACCGGTTGGCGAGGAAGAAGCTCGCCTGGGCGGCGACCTCGGGGGCGATCGGCAGCGGCCGGGCGGCGCGCGGCCCGGCCTCGGCGAGCGCGAAATAGGGATCCCAGATCGACCAGGCGTCGACCGCCCCGCGCTGGAAGGCGGCGGCGGCATCGGCCGGGGCGAGATAGACCGGCTCGAAATCGCTCCACTTCACGCCCGCCGCCTCGGTCGCGGCGACGAGCAGATCATGGGCGCTCGACCCCTTGGCGACCGCGACCTTCTTGCCCCGGAGCTCGGCGACGGCCTCCAGCGGACCGTCGCCGGGAACGACGATCGCCTGAGTGGCGCCGCGCGCCGGGATGGCGGCGACGTAGACGAGGTCGGCGCGCGCCGCCTGGGCGAAGACCGGCGGGGCGTTGCCGGTGTAGCCGTAGTCGATGGCGCCGGCCTGCAGCGCCTCGAGCAGCGGCGGGCCGAAGGCGAATTCCACCCACTCGACGGCGACTCCGTCGGCCTCGAGCCGCTTCTCGATGGATCGTCGCCCCTTGGCGACGAGCAGGACACCAGCCTTCTGCCAGCCGATGCGGAGCTTGGCCGGCGTCTCGGCGGCCCGGCCGAGCGTGGGGGCGGTGAGCGAAGCGCCGGCGGCGAGCGCGGCGGAGAAGAGTAGTTCGCGGCGGTTCATGGCGTGTCTCCGTGAGAGGTCATCGACGATGCGAGGCAAAGCCGCGGACCCGGCGTGTCACCGCCAGCTCGCGTGCCGCCCGGCTGACCTGTTCGAGCGATCGGAAGATCCGACCCTCGAGGCCGTCGAAGGCGGGGCCGGAGGAGAAGAACTTGAAGTCGCCCGGCTCGCCGACCGCCACTCCGGCGGTCTGGTGATGGACGTCGATGGCATAGGCGATGTGCATGGCGCGTCGTTCGCCGCGGAAGGCGGCGTCCTCTGAAACGATGACGGAGAGCGCGATCCGGGGGGCGCCGGCTCGGGGAGCGACGCTCGGGACGGATCGATCGAAGGGAAGAGCCGCCTAGCGGCCGCGACAGGTCGTGGACATGGGTGCCTCCGAGGACGAGGAGCCCACGAAACCCTTCGTGGTGCTTTTAGCTTTGATGACGCGGTGCAAGCTGCTCCGACAAATCCCGCGATCTCGGGGGCGAACCGGCCCCGTCGATGGTCTCAGAATGCCCGACGTCGCCGGTCCGGTCGACGAACCGGGTTCTCGATTTCGAGTCGACGAGAGAAAAGTATACTTATTTTATGGACTATTTTCCGAGGCGGTCCGAACGGCCTCGTCGCTCGCGCCGGGTAGCGCGCGAAACCGCCGCTCGACCCGGAAACTCCTCGAAAACAGGAGGACTCTCCGGCCCCGACTTCGGAACGACCGCCGTGCCGTCGGGCCGTCGCGGCGGAGCCCGGCACCGTCCTCGCCGGCCGTCGGCCCGATCTGCCGATCGTCGGTGTCCAGCTCGCGGCGCTCAGCCGACCACCCGCGCCGCGCCCCGCGATTCTCCGACCACACCGCCGACCGAGCGGCCGTCGTCGAAGAAGATCCGCCAGCGGGTCGGCGCGAGCGTCGGCCGGTCGCCGACCGCGACGGCGATCTCCGGCGCCAAGTCGATCTCGACCGCCGCGCCGCCGTCGAGGACGAGGTCGAGCCGGCGCGCGGTGCCGTGGCGCCGGGTGGCGGCGACGGTCGCGGCGAGCCCGCCGTCGCCGAGGCGCCAGTGTTGCGGCCGGACGAAGAGGGTGGCGAGACCGGACCCGAGCACGTCGACCCCGAGATCGAGCGGCACGCCGCCGATCGCCACCCGGCCGTGTTCGACGGTGACGGGGATGCGGCTGGCGTCGCCGATGAAGTCGAAGACGAAGGGCGAGGCGGGCGCGTCGTAGATCTCGTCGGGTGTACCGATCTGCTCGATCCGCCCCTGGTTCAGCACCACCACCCGATCGGCGAGTTCCAACGCCTCGTCTTGGTCGTGGGTGACGAAGACGGTGGTGGTGCCGGTACGGTCGTGGATGTCGCGCAGCCAACGCCGGAGATCCTTGCGCACCTGGGCATCGAGCGCGCCGAAGGGCTCGTCGAGGAAGAGGACGCGGGGGTCGACCGCGAGCGCCCGGGCGAGCGCCACGCGCTGGCGCTGGCCGCCG
>JAAYVT010000480.1 GCA_012517025.1 Phyllobacteriaceae bacterium
CCGAAACCTCGGAGAAGCTGCGCAACCATCCGGCGATCTCGAGGAACGCGGTGCGCTTCATCGCCGAACGGGATTCGCTCAACGCCGCCGTCCTCGGCCCGGACGCGACCCCGGGCACGCCGGAGTTCGACCTCTTCGTCAAAGAGGTGGTGCGCGAGATGACCGTCAAGGCCGGGCAGAAGTGCACGGCGATCCGCCGTGTGCTGGTGCCGAAGGCGGTCGAGGCGGAGGCGATCGCGGCGATTTCGGCGGGTCTTTCCAAGATCACCCTCGGCGATCCGCGCCGCGACGACGTGCGCATGGGCGCGCTCGCCTCCCGCAGCCAGCGCGAGGCGGTGCGCGAGGCCGTTCGCACCCTCCTCGCCGAAACCGAGATCGTCTTCGGTTCGATCGACGGCGGCGCCCCGCTCGGTGCGGAGATGGCGACCGGGGCCTTCATGGCGCCCGTCCTGCTGCGCTGCCCCGAGCCCTTGAGCGCCACCCGCGTCCACGCCGTCGAGCCGTTCGGCCCGGTCGCGACCGTCCTCGCCTACGACGATCTCGACCAGGCGATCGACCTCGTCGGGCGCGGCGAGGGCTCGCTGGTCGCCTCGGTCGTCACCCGCGACGCGGAAGTCGCCGAGCGGCTGGTCTGGGGCATCACCGCCCACCACGGCCGCCTGCTGATCCTCGATCGCGACTGCGCGGGGGAATCGACCGGCCACGGTTCGCCGCTCCCCGGCCTCGTTCACGGTGGACCGGGCAGGGCCGGTGGCGGCGAGGAAATGGGCGGCCTGCGAGGCGTCTTCCATTACATGCAGCGCACCGCCCTCCAGGGCTCGCCGACCCGCATCGCCGCCTTGACGAAGCGCTGGACCAAAGGCGCCCCGACGCCGGTCGCGGAGACCCATCCGTTCCGTCGCGACTTCGATGCGCTTTCGATCGGCGACACCGTCCTGACGTCGGCGCGCACCGTCACCCTCGACGACATCGAGCACTTCGCGCATTTCACCGGCGATCTCTTCTACGCCCACATGGACGAGGAAGCGGCCAAGGCCAATCCGTTCTTCCCCGGCCGGGTGGCGCACGGCTACCTGCTGCTCTCCTTCGCCGCCGGCCTGTTCGTCGATCCGGCGCCGGGTCCGCTCCTCGCCAACTACGGCCTGGAGCACCTGCGCTTCCTCAAGCCCGTCAGCCCCGGCGACGCGATCCGCGTCCGCTTGACCGTTCTCGACAAACAGGCGGCGCGCAAGCCGGAGTACGGCGAGGTGCGCTGGGACGTCGAGATTTTCAATCAGACCGACGAAACCGTCGCCCGCTACGAGCTCCTGACCATGAGCGCGCGCCGCCCGGCGTCGTCGAAGTGACCGGGTCGACGGCGGCGAGAGGGAGCGGTGCACCGCTCGCCGGTCGCCGCCGTCGCGGCCGTGGGAAAGGGCGCGGCGGCGAGTTGCCGGCCGGCAACTTCGCCGTTCGGCTCCCCGGAGGGACGCATCGGCGTTAAGATTTCGTTTACCCTTAATCGCTTGCCAGAACCCCAGAATCGGGCGATTTTGGCACGGAAGGAGGGGCGATGTTCGCTCTTCTCCGTGCATACGAGAGGCAGCGGTGTTCACGACCAAAGCAGATGGGCATCTGGGGGCGATCCACGAGTTGGTGGGCGCGCACGCCAGAGAACTGTCTTCGCGCCTCCAGACCCACCGCCTTCAGCTCTTCCCGCCGGAGGCGCGGAAGTCTCTCCGCAAGTTCACCTCCGGCGAGGTGGCGCGTCTGATCGGCGTCAACGACGGATATCTTCGCCGTCTGTCCCTGGAAGGCAAGGGGCCGGTGGTCGACACCAGCTCGAACGGGCGCCGCCTCTATACGGCGGACGACATCCAGGCCTTGCGGTTGGTGCTCGATCAGGGCGGCAAATCCGATCGGCAGTATCTCCCGCATCGCTCCGGCGACGAACATCTCCAGGTCGTCACGGTCGTCAACTTCAAGGGCGGCAGCGGCAAGAC
>JAAYVT010000481.1 GCA_012517025.1 Phyllobacteriaceae bacterium
CAGGTCGGCGGGCTGGCGCGGAGCTTCGCCGAGTTCCGCGAGACCGCCGCGAACTCGGCGGCCGAGACCCGCGCCACCCTCGACGAGGCGCAGAAATCGAGCGTCGCCGCCGTCACCGAGACCTCGAGCCGCACCGCCGTCGCGCTCGAGCAGGGTCTCGGCGGCGCGCTGCGCGACATCCGCGCCGAAGTGGCGGTCTTCGTCGGAGCGCTGAGCCGCTCGGCGGCGGCGCTCGAAGGACAGGCGCGGGCGATCGACGGCGCGGCGACGCGCTCGCGCGAGACGGCGGACGCGTTCGGACGCTCGGCCGAGGCGGTGCGGGCGGCGGTCGAGCCGGTCGCCCGTTCGAACGAGCGGGTCGCAGCGATCACCACCTCGGTCGGGACCGCGCTCGAGAAGGCGGCCACCTCGCTCGGCGACGGCCAGCGGGCGGCGGCCGGGCTCGGCGAGAGCGTCGCCGCCCAGGTCGAACGCCTGACCGCGCTGTGGGCCGACTATCAGACGCGTTTCGGCGCGATCGACGACCAGCTCGGCCGCGCCTTCGCCAAGCTGGCGGAGGAGACGACCAAGCAGTCGCAGATCCTCGCCGACCGCACCGCCCAGATCGACGCCGCCCTGGCCGAGGCGATCGATCGCCTCGCGCCGGCGATCGGCGAGGTCGGCGAAGGCGCAGGCGAACTCGCCGAGAGCGTCGACGAGTTGAAGAAGCTGATGGCGCAGCGCGCCGGCCCGCGCTGATCGGGGAGGCCTCGGATGATCGCCGAGGAGGAGACCGCCCGGGGCGGCGAGGAGAGCGAAAACTATTTCGTGTCGATGACCGACATGATGGTCGGCGTGCTCTTCGTCTTCATCATCATGCTGATGACCTTCGCGCTCGATTTCCGGCGCACCACCGACGTGCAGGAAGACGCGCTGAAGGTGGCGCAGGAGGTCGCCGCCAAGCTCGACGCCCTCGACGGCGACGTCCGCGCCGAGCTCGCCCGGATGAACGACGTCGAGCGCGACCGCCGCGCCATGCTGCTCGACATCCGCTCGCAGTTGGCGACGGAAGGCCTGTCGGTGCAGATCGACGAGGCCAACGGCGTCCTCCGCCTGACCGAGGACGCGGTGCGCTTCCAGCCCGCCCGCGCCGACCTCGTCGACCGCAATCGCGACAACGTCGACAAGATCGCCCGCGTGCTGGCGCAGGTGCTGCCGCGCTGGGTGCCGTGTCGCGGCGGCGGCGAGCCGTCCTGCCGGCGCACCGAGGGCGCGGCGCTCGAGACCCTGTTCGTCGAGGGCCACACCGACGCCACCGGCAACGACGGCGACAACTGGCAACTGTCGACGGCGCGCGCCGTCTCCACCTATCGCGAGCTGATCACGGTGATGCCGGAGCTGCGCCGCCTGCTCAACAGCCGTCACGAGGAGGTGGTGTCGGTCTCCGGCTATTCCTCGACCCGGCCGATCGACCCGCGCTCGCAGCGCGAGGCCTGGGACCGCAACCGCCGCATCGACCTGCGCTTCGTCATGGAGACCGAGGATCGCCAGGGGCTCCGGCAGATCCTGAAGATGACCGACGACATGCGCGACGAGATCACCCGTCTGCGCGCGGCGAGCGGGGCGGCGCGATGACCGACCCGGCGGACACCGGCCTCGCCGCCACGCTCGAGCGGTTTTTCGACCTGCCCTTCCCGAAGGTGCGCCAGCCCGCCCTGCCCCGTCTGGCGGCGACGGTGGCCAAACTCGACGCGGTGGAGGTACGGATC
>JAAYVT010000482.1 GCA_012517025.1 Phyllobacteriaceae bacterium
CCGCGCACGCCGTCCCGCGCGAGCTCGATCGCAAATCCCCGGCCGCGTGACCGGCGGACGAAGCACGGCATCCACCCCACCCATCGCCCGAAATGGCGTGATCCGACACTTCGAGCGTCGATCCGTCGCAGCGGCCGGCGCGCGGACATCGTCCGACCCGTTTCTCGCCGGCGAGCCGGGGAGCGAACCGGCGTGACGTGCGCTCCGTCGCGACGCCGATCCGGCGGCCGGCGAGCAGGCCCTCGGATCGATCGGAAACGGGCGATCGACGTCGTTCGTCGACCCGCGCCGTCGCGCGAAAACCGCACGATTTCGCCCTCGTCGTCGATCGCCGGGGTCGCCGCGGCCGACGGTATTCGGATGGGCCCACACAGTTTCGACCAGTGATCGACACGGCCCACCACTCCGAGAACGCTCGCTTCCGAAATCGAACCTTCGTCACCGATGCCTTTCCCGGAGAGAAGCGGCGATCGCCGCCGCTCCAGTTGCTCTCTCCATCCAGTTAACCCGGATGAAATATCGGAGTGAGACAAAGATCGGAAATATTGAAGTCTCGGATGTCGTCGCTTCGGTCGGTCGGGAACCGTCGCGTCGAAGTCACCGAGCGCCGAGGAACTCGTACGTGATGTTCCATATTTCCAAAAACGTGCAAGGAAACGTGGCGCTCATCTTCGCGGCGGTCGCCTTGGTGCTGTCTCTGGTGGCGGGTGGGGCGATCGACATCGTCCATTTGACCCGTCTCCATTCCGTGTTGCAGGCCGGCGCCGATGCGGCGGCGCTCTCCGCTGCGCGCTACCCCGGCACCGACTCCGCTCAGCGAAAGAGCCAAGCCGACGGCACCTACCTCGCCAATCTGGTCGGGATCGCCAATCCGAAGGCGGGCACCCTGAGCTCGGAGGGGACGACCTGGACCTACACGGCGAGCCATCCCACCGAAACCGCCTTCCTGAAGCTGATCGGCATCTCTTCCGTGACCTTGCAGGCGTCCGCGTCGGCGACCACCTCGAGCGACACGCTCGACGTGGCGTTGGTCCTGGACAACTCGGGATCGATGGCCACCAACAACCGGATCGTCGAGCTGAAGAAGGCGGTGAAGCTGTTCTTGGGAACCTTCCCGTCGGGGGCCGACGTGCAGGTCGCGATGGTGCCCTTCGACAGCGAGGTGAGGGTCGACGGCGCGGCGTTGTCCAATTCGACGTCGAACGCGCCGGCCAATCCCTTCGCCGCCACCACCGACTGCAGCACGTTGGTCGACACGAACGACAAGACGGCCTGCACGGCGGCCGCTTCGACGAAGCCGACGATCAACTGCAACACCTTCGCCACTTCGGCGCCCTACTATACCGTCTCACAGAGCCGCTGCACCGCCAGCTACAATTCGGGTGGGTTCAAGGCCGGGACGACGGCGAATTACACCGACTGTGTCGGTTGGGATCTGCTCCACATCCTCTGCCTGAACTCCGCGAACCTGAAATACACCACCACGGACACGGGCAGTGCGGTGGTCTTGACCAGGCAGGAATGGGCCTGCACGCAGTACGTTCTGCTGCTGTGCGCCGCGTCCGGCTGGACCAATACGGTCACGCTCGAGACCAAGCCCTATACGCCCGATCCCGCGAAGACGCCGGAGACCACCAAGACGGCGACCGACGAGACGGCGAACGCCAACCTCCTGCTGCAGCCGCTCGACGTCTGGTCGGGGTGTCTGATCGATCGCACGCAGCCCTACGACGTCCAGAACGACGCCCCGATCGCCGGGCTCCCCGTGACGCTCTATCCCAAGGCCAACTGCACGGTGGGGACGCTGCAGGCGATCAAGCCGCTGACGCCGCTGCTGACCTCGTTGACGACCGCCGTCGATGCGCTGCAGCCGTCGGGAGCGACCAACATCACGATCGGCGTCCAGTGGGGAATGGAAGCCCTGACGTCGTCGGCGCCGCTGATCGGTGCCTCGTCGTCGTCGAAGAAGTACATGATCGTGATGACCGACGGCATGAACACGCAAGACCGGTGGTGGGGCGACGGGACCGCCAATTCGCCGAACCGCGACAAGATCGACGCCCGCACCAAACTCGTCTGCGACAATGCCAAGAAGGCGGGGATCACGGTCTACACGATCAATCTGGTCCAGGGCGACCCGACGCTGTTGACCTACTGTGCCTCGGATTCGACGAAATATTTCGCGGTGAGCGACGCCTCGCAGCTGTCCAACGTGTTCCTGCAGATCGCCAACATGCTCAAGCGGATCCGTCTGTCGAAATGATCGGCGCAACCGCCGTGTCGAACGCGTCTCTTCGCGTCGGGATCCGCACGGTCGCACCGACCGCGTGACCCCGCCGCCGCGCTGAACGCGGAAGCGGGGACGACGCCACGGTCCGAAGCGGTTCGACGCGAAGCCTCACCAGGAGGCCAGGACGGAGCCCTTGAACGTCTCGGCGATGAAGGCCTTCACCTCGGGCGAGCGATAGGCCTCGACGAGATCCTTCACCCAGGGCTTGTGCTCGTCGGCGGCGCGCACGGCGATCACGTTGACGTAGGGCCCTTCCGGGTTCTCGCGGAGGATCGGATCCTTGACCGGATCGAGGCCGGCTTGGGTGGCGTAGTTGGTGTTGATCGCCGCGGCGGCGACGTCGTCGAGGGCGCGCGGCGACTGCGCCGCGTCGATCTCGATGAACTGGAACTTCTTCGGATTGTCGACCACGTCGAGCGGGCTCGGCTTCACCCCGACGCCGTCCTTCAGCTTGATCAGACCCTTGTCCTGGAGCAGCAGCAGGGCGCGACCGCCGTTGGTCGGGTCGTTCTGGATCGAGATCTTCGAGCCCGCCGGGATCTCCTCGAAG
>JAAYVT010000483.1 GCA_012517025.1 Phyllobacteriaceae bacterium
GCTGCTGCGCCTGATCTGCGACGTCATGGGCGCCGCGCCGAAACTCGCCGAGACCATCGGTCGGCGTCCCCGCGTGCTCGACGCGTTGATGGACCCGGCCTTCTACGACGGCGTGCCGGAGGAGGCCGATCTCGATCGCCGGCTCACGCAGTCCTTCGGCGAGGCGCGCGACTTCGAGGATCTGCTCGATCGCGCCCGCATCTTCGGCCAGGAACAGCTCTTCCTGATCGGTATCCGCGTCCTCACCGGCACGCTCTCCGCCAATCAGGCCGGCGCCGCCTATGCGACGTTGGCCGGCGTGGTGGTGCGCCGCCTGCTCGCCGCGGTCGAGACGGAATTCGCCGAAAAGCACGGCCGCGTCGCCGGCGGAGTGGCGGCGGTGGTCGCCATGGGCAAGCTCGGCGGTCGCGAGATGACCGCTTCTTCCGATCTCGATCTGATGCTGCTCTACGACTTCGACGAGAGCTGCGAGGCCTCCGACGGCATCAAACCGCTCGCCCCGTCGCAATATTACATCCGCCTGACCCAGCGCCTCGTCGCGGCGCTCTCCGCCCCGACCGCGCAAGGGTTGCTCTACGAGGTCGACTTCCGCCTGCGCCCCTCCGGCAACAAAGGGCCGATGGCGACCCGGCTCGCCGCCTTCGAGAGCTACCACGCCGGTGAAGCCTGGACCTGGGAGGCGATGGCGCTGACCCGTGCCCGCGTCGTCGCCGGCCCGCCCGCCTTCGCCGCGAGGGTCGAGGCGGCGATCCGCGAAGCGCTGATGCGTCCCCGCGATGCCGAGAAGCTGCGCGCCGAAGTCGCCGAGATGCGCGACCTGATCGCTCGAGAGAAGGGGACGACCGACCCCTGGGACATGAAGCAGATCCCCGGCGGCCTCGTCGACGTCGAATTCGTCGCGCAATTCCTGATGTTGCGGCACGGGCCGGAGGAGCCGTCGCTGTTCTCCACCAACACCGCCGAGGCGCTGGAGCGGCTGCGGACGGCGGGGCGGCTCGGGCTCTCCGACTACGAAGAACTCGCCCCGGCGTTGCGGCTCTATCAGGGCCTGACCCAGACGCTGCGGCTGGCGACCGACGGTCCCTTCCGCCCGAAGGAGGCGCCGCGCGGCCTGCTCGATCTCCTGACCCGGGTCGGCGAGCTGCCCGATTTCGCCACCCTCGAGGCCCATCTCGTCGACACCGAGGCGACCGCCCGCGCCGTCCATGAACGCCTGCTCGGCAAGCCTCGGAAACGTCGCGGCCAAACATGAACGAAGCTTAATCTCGCGACAAACTCCCCGAAAGGTACACGCGCCTAGTGTGATCTGCGAAGCGAGAGATCCGGCGCCGTGTCTTCCCCCGACGGCGATGTTCCCCCACCGATCCTCGCCATGGAGAGAAGACATGAAGACGCTGACCAAGATCCTGATCGGTGCGAGCCTCGTCGCCGTCACCGCCGGCGGCGCGGCCTGGGCGCGCGGCCCGATGCGGGACTGCGGTCCCTGGGCCGGCCAAGCCGGCTGGGCCGGTCCGATGGGTGGTCCGATGGCGGGTGCGATGGGTGGCCCGATGGCCGGGCCGATGCGCGCCATCGGCTTCGAGAAGATGTTCGACAAGCTCGATGCCGACAAGAACGGCGCCGTCACCCTCGACGAGGCGATGAAGCTCGTCGACGAGCATTTCGACACGATCGACGCCAACCACGACGGTGTGATCGACAAGGCCGAGGCCCAGAGCTGGGTCGGTCGCCGCGCCCCCGAGGCGGTGCTGAAGCACTTCATGGACGTGCACGACCTCGACGGCGACGGCAAGATCACCAAGGCCGAGTTCGAGAAGCCGTTCAAGAAGTTGTTCGCCCTCTACGATCGCAACGACGACGGCAAGGTGACGCTCGACGAGGTCAAGGTCGCCGGGCCGATGGGCGGCGGCATGGGTCTCGGCATGGGCATGGGCCCGCATCACGGCTGGGGCATGCGCGGCCCCGGCATGGGCTGGCGTCAGGGCGGCTGGGGTCCGCAGGGCAATTGGGGTCCGCAGGGCGGTTGGGGTCCGATGGGCGGCCCCGGAGGCCCGATGATGAACGGCCCGATGGGTGGTCCGCAGGGGCCGGCCGAGGTGCCGCAGCCGGCGCCGGCCAAGTGATCTCCTGATCCCGACACACACGGTCGAAACGACGAAAGGCGGCGCCGAGAGCGATCTCGGCGCCGCCTTTCGCATGTCCGGACGGGCCTCAGGCCGCCGCCGTCTCCGCCATCGCGGCCGGGCGGCGCAGCGGGAAGGCGAGGGTGACGGTGGTGCCGACGCCCTGTTCCGAGGTGATCGCCATCCGTCCGCCCTGCAGCTCGACGAGGCTGCGGGCGATCGCCAGGCCGAGGCCCGAGCCCTTGTGCGACTTGGTGAACTGGTTTTCCACCTGCACGAACGGCCGGCCGAGCGAGGCGATGTGGTCGGCCGGGATGCCGATGCCGGTGTCGACGATGGCGATGGTGACCGTCTCGCCGTCGGCGTCGGTCTGCGCCGTGAGCGACACCCGCCCGCCCTCCGGCGTGAACTTCACCGCATTGGACAGGAGGTTGAGCACCACCTGCTTCATCGCCCGGCGATCGCCGCAGACCTCGAGGTTCGGCTCGACCCGCGGCTCGACCGCGATCGCCTTCTCGTCGGCGGCATGGGCGATGATCCGGCCCGCCTCGGCGAGGATCTCGTCGAGCGGCACGGTCTCGTGCGCCAGCTCCATCCGCCCCGCCTCGATCTTCGACATGTCGAGAATGTCGTTGATGACGTTGAGCAGGAACATTCCCGAATGGTGGATGTCGCGGCTGTATTCGGAGTACTTGTCCGGTCCGAACGCCCCCATCATCCCGCCCTGGCTCATGATCTCGGAGAAGCCGATGATCGCGTTGAGCGGCGTGCGCAGTTCGTGGGAGATATTGGCGAGGAAATCGGACTTGATCTTGTTGGCCTCTTCGGCGCGATGCTTTTCCTCGGAATATTTCTCGGCGAGTTCGACCAGCTGCTGCGCCTGGATCTCGAGCTTGCGGCGTGACGAGCGCAGGTCGAGGACCGTGCCCATCAGCCGCTTCTCGCTTTCGACGAGCCGCTCCTCGTGCCGCTTCAGCGCGGTGATGTCGGTGCCGACCGAGACGAAGCCGCCGTCCTTGGTGCGCCGCTCGGAGATCTGCAGCCAACCGCCGTTCTCGATCTCGGCCTCGAACGAGCACGAGCCGTCCTCCGCCGGTTCCTCCGCCGCCGTCGGCTGGCGGACGATCGGTTGGCGCGCCACCTTCATCACCGCCGCGTATGGCGTGCCTGGGCGAATGTCGCGATCGGCGAGGTCGTGCAGCTGCTGGTACTTGGAATTGCACATCACCAGCCGATTGTCGGCGTCCCACAGCACGAAGGCTTCCGAGATCGTCTCGATGGCGTCGCGCAGGCGCAGATCGGCGGCGACGGTGTTCTCGACCAGCCGGCGGTGTTCGGTGATGTCGGCGGCGATGCCGACGAGGTGCCGCGACCCGGTCTCGGTGCGCTCGACCACCTCGGCGCGCACCCGGAACCACAGCCACGACCCGTCCGCCTTGCGCATCCGAAAGGCCTTGTCGAGGGTGTGGATGTCGCCGGAGGCGAGGCCGTTGGCGAAGGCGAAGAAGTCGACGTCCTCGGGGTGGACGAGGTGGGCGACGTCGCCGAAGCCGATCAGGCCGGCGGAATTCTCGAGCCCCAGCATCTCGAACATCGAGGCCGACCAATAGAACCGCCCGCGCGCCAGATCCCAGTCCCAGAAGCCGCAGCGGCCGCGACGGAAGGCGGTCTCGGTGCGCGCCGTGGTCAGCGCGTAGAGCGCGTCGGCGGAATTGGCGCGGATCACCTGGGCGAAATAGGCGTAGGTGAGCACCAGCAGGATGACGGCGGTGAAGGCGAACAGCGTCAACGTGGTGCGCAGGTTGCGCCGCCAGTCGTCGTAGATGCGGTCTTCCGGCTGGAACACCGCGATCGAGCCGACGTTGCCCTCGGTGTGGTGGAGGGCGGCGACGACTCGGCGTCCGTCGGTCAGGGTCAGCGACAGTGCCCCGGCCTTGGCGCCGAAGATGGTCAGCGGCTGGCGGGTGCCGAACACGTCGGTGAGCAGCCGATCGGTGTAGGCGGCGCCGGAGGGATGGGCGTAGCGAATGCGGCCGTCGCCGTCGGCGAACAGGATTTCGCGGCCCTCGGCGCCGGCGCGCACCGGCAGCAACTCGTCGACGAAGGGGCGAGCCGTCGTCTCCCAGCCCTGGGTGGCGAGCCGATCTTCGGCGCGGCCGATCTCGCCGGCGAGCGTCGCGGCGATCAGCTGCACCTCGTCGCGCGCGCCGTTCTCCAGCGCCCGCCGGGTCTCCATGATCCCGACCAACCGGGTCAGCGCCATCACCGCGACGAAGGTGACGATCAGGACCGGTATGGACCGCCGCAACCACGGTTCGGCGCGCAACACCTGTCGATAGGCCGGACTCGCCAACATGTGGACGTGTCCTTCCAGGCGCGGCCGTCCCAAGAGAGACGACCACGCGAACGGAATCCATGCGCGTGCACGGGCAGACGACGCCTGCTCCATGGTTGGGACCCCCCGGTCGTGAACGGAGACCAAAAAGCGACGAAAACCCCCACGCGTCGCCCCCGAATCGCAACCATTTGAATCGAGGGGACTCCCCCTGTCCAGTGGGGCTTGCGCGTATCGTGTGGGTTTCTCGGATCGTCCGTCACGGAACCCGACGGCGGCCCCGGAGAGGGTCGCCGTCGCGTCGCGGAGGGTCAGCCGAGCGAGCGTTCGGCGATGTCGCCGACGTCGCGCGACAGGCCGACGGTGGTCGCCACCCGCTTCAGTTCGGCCTCCGCCCAGGCGCGCCGGCGCGGCTCCAGCGACCGCCACGAGCGGAACGCCGACAGGAGCCGCGAAGCGACCTGCGGATTGAGCTTGTCGAGCTCCAGCACCCGGTCGGCGACGAAGATGAAGCCGGCGCCGTCGGCACGGTTGAACTGGGTCTGGTTGCCCGAGGCGAAGGAGGTGATCAACGCCCGCACCCGGTTCGGGTTGGTGATCGAGAACGAGGGATGCGCGGTCAGCGCCCGCACCCGGTCGAGGGTCCCGTCGAGCGGCGCGGTCGCCTGCACCATCAACCACTTGTCGATCACCAGCGGATCGTCGGCGAAGCGATCGTGGAAGTCGGCGAGCAACGCGTCGGCGAAGTCGAGGCCGCCGGCGACGGCGATCGACAGCGCCGTCAGCCGGTCCGTCATGTTGTCGGCGCGCTCGTAGGTGTCGGCGACGAGAGCGGTCTCGCCCACGCGTGCCAACATCTCCAGCGCCGCCCCGCGCAGCGACCGCCGCCCCGCCGAGACCGCGTCCGGCGCGTAGGCCCCCTGCGGCGCGAACCGTTCCCACAGATCGGCGAAGATCGCCTTGCCGGCAGCCGCGACGCGGTCGCGCAGCTGCTCGCGCGCCGCGAAGATGGCGTCCGGATCGACGTCGACGGCGATCTCCCGCGCCACGTCCGCCTCGGTCGGCAGGCCGACGGCGAGGGCGCGGAAGTCCGGGTCGAGATCCGGAGCGGCCGCCGTCGTCAGCAGCGCCTCGGCGATGCGCGGATCGAAGCTCGGCGCGGTGCCGCGTCGGATCGCCGCGGTCGCCTCGATCAGGCCGCGCATCGCCAGTCCCTGGATCGCCTGCCAGCGATTGAACGGGTCGGCGTCGTGGGCGGCGAGGAAGGCCTGCTCGCTCGGATCGAGGTTGCTGGAGAGCCGGACCGGCGCCGAGAAGCCGCGCAACAGCGACGGGATCGGCCGCGACGCCAACCCCTCGAACACCACCTCCTGGTGCGCCTCGTCGAGGATCAGGACGTCGCCGCGCGTCTCCGCGCCGGTGATCGCCGTCGCCTGCAGATCGCCGCCGTTCGGCCCGACCAGGCCGAAGCGGATCGGGATCGGCATCGGATGCTTGATCGGCTGCCCCGGGGTCGGCGGCACGGTCTGATCGAACACGATCTTCAGTCGCCCGGCGCCGTCCCACGAGACCTGCGCCATCACCTCCGGCGTGCCCGATTGGGTGTACCACAGCATGAAGCGGGAGAGATCCCGCCCGGTGGCGTCGGCGAAACAGGCGACGAAGTCCTCGACGGTGGCCGCGTGGCCGTCGTGACGGGCGAAATAGAGGTCCATGCCGGCGCGGAACCCGTCGTCGCCGAGGATGGTCTTCAACATCCTCACCACCTCGGCGCCCTTCTCGTAGACGGTCGCTGTGTAGAAGTTGTTGATTTCCTTGTAGTGATCCGGCCTCACCGGGTGGGCGAGGGGGCCGGCGTCCTCGGGGAATTGGTGGCTCTTGAGGAGCCGCACGTCGGTGATCCGCTTGACCGCCCGCGAGCGCTGGTCGGCGGAGAACTCCTGATCGCGGAAGACCGTCAGACCTTCCTTCAGGCACAGTTGGAACCAGTCGCGGCAGGTGATCCGGTCGCCGGTCCAGTTGTGGAAGTATTCGTGCGCGATCACCCCTTCGATGTGGCCGTAGTCGGCGTCGGTCGCCGTCTTCGGGCTCGCCAGCACGTATTTGTCGTTGAAGACGTTGAGGCCCTTGTTCTCCATCGCCCCCATGTTGAAGTCGCCGACGGCGACGATCATGAAGACGTCGAGGTCGTATTCGCGCCCGAACGCCTCCTCGTCCCAGCGCATCGAGCGCTTCAGCGCGTCCATCGCGTAGCCGGCCTTCTCGCCGCGCCCGTGCTCGACGAACACCCGCAGCGCCACCTCGCGCCCCGACATCGTGGTGAAGCGATCCTCGATCACGTCGAAGCTGCCCGCCACCATGGCGAAGAGATAGGAGGGCTTGGGGAAGGGGTCGTGCCAGACCGCGAAGTGGCGGTCGGTGCCGGGGATCTCGCCCGCCTCGACCGGGTTGCCGTTGGAGAGCAGCGACGGGGCGAGCGCCTTCGGCGCCTCGATCCGGGTGGTGTAGACGGCGAGCACGTCGGGACGGTCGTAGAACCAGGTGATGCGGCGGAAGCCCTCCGCCTCGCACTGGGTGCACCAGTTGCCCGACGAGCGGTAGAGGCCCATCAGCTTGGTGTTTTCCGCCGGCTTCAGCCGCGAGGTCAGACGCAGGCGGAACGAACCGGCCGGCGGCGCCTTCAGCACGAAGCGCGACGGGCTCGCCTCGAAGGCGGCGGGATCGAGCGGCGCGCCGTCGAGCCGCGCCTCGACGAACACCAGTTCGTCGCCGTCGAGCACCAGCGGGGTGCCCGGAGCGGTGCCGGCACGCGGCGCGAAGGCGAGGTCGGCGACCACCGTCGTGTGCGATTCGTGGAGATCGAAGTCGAGGTGCACAGTGTCGAGGGCATAAGGGGTCGCGACGTAGTCGGCGAGGCGGACGACGCCCGTCTCGACGGTTTCGCTCACCAGATTCATGTCGCCTACTCCATTCGGATGGTCCCCGGCGCCCGACGCCGGTCGAACGGCCTCGATAGCCGATGTCTTCGGCGCGCACCATGAAACTCTTCGCGACGCGGCGTCGTTGATGTCGATCATGAACGCGTGCGAGCGGTTCGCACCGGCGATTGACGGATCTTTACTGATTGTTTATGAGTGACGAATATTGAAAATCGTCAGTAAGGCGATCTGAAATTCGAAGGCGTCGCCGCCGCGTGAAATCCGAACGCGTCGCGATCGCGACCGGAGAGACGACGTGACCCCTCCGCACCTCACGCCTCCACCGCCCCACGACGCGGCCGACACTCGGGCGCGCATCCTCGGCGTCGCCGAGCGGCTGTTCCGCCACTACGGCTACGACAAGACGACGGTCGCCGATCTGGCGCGCGAACTCGGCATGTCCTCGGCCAACGTCTATCGCTTCTTCGGCTCGAAGCTCGAGATCGTCGAGGCGATCGCGGTGAAGATGTTCGAGGAACGTCACCGCGTCAATCGGGCGATCCTGGAGGGCGAGGGCAGCCCGAGCGAGCGTCTGATGCGCTTCTTCGTCGAGAACCATCGTCTGTCGGTGGAGACCTGGACGGAGGAACGCAAGGTCCACGACATCGTCGAGGTCGCGATGACCGAAAACTGGTCGGCGATCGAGGGCTATCTGACCGCCTTCACCGACGTCGTCGAGGAGCTGATCCGCCAGGGCAACGCCTGCGGCGAATTCGCCGTCGACGACGCCCGCCGGGCCGCGGTCTGCGCGTTCCAGGCCTTCGCCTCGCTGATCCATCCGACCTTGATCGTCCATTGTTCCGACGACAAGGAGAAGGCGGAAGCCGAAGAACTCGCCGCCTTCATCATCCGTTCCCTGCGCTGCCGGTGAGGTGGCTCCCGGTCGTCCCCGACCACCGAATCCCGAGAGGACGTCGTTCCATGGCCCTCGCTCCGCGCATTCTCGCCGTCCTCGCCGTCGCGCTCCTGGCGCTCTCCGCCTGCAAGGAGGAGAAGAAGGCCGACGTCGGCGAGCCGATCCGGCCGGTCCGCACCCTGGTGGTGTCGAACGGATCGGAGACCCGGACGCTGCGCTATTCCGGCGCGGTCCACGCCCGCATCGAGACCGCGCTCGGGTTCCGCGTCCCCGGCAAGCTCGTCGAGCGTCTGGTCGACGTCGGCCGCAAGGTCGAGGCCGGCGCCGTGCTCGCCCGGCTCGATCCGACCGATCTCAAGCTCTCCCTGCAGACGGCGGAGGCCAACGTCGCCGCCGCCCGGGCCCGGGTGAAGGTGACCGAGGACGCCCGCGCCCGCGCCCGCGCCCTCAACACCAAGGGCTTCATGGCCGATTCCAATCTCGACCAGGCCGATCTCGCCTTCGATCAGGCCAAGGCGGCGCTCGAGGCCGCCGTCTACGCTCGGGATCAGGCCGCCAACCAGATCGACTACGCCGATCTGAAGGCCGACGCCGACGGCATCGTCACCGAGATCCGCGCCGACGTCGGTCAGGTGGTGGCGGCCGGAACCCCGGTGGTCACCCTCGCCCGCGACGACGAGAAGGAGGTGGCGATCGCCGTTCCCGAACAGGACGTCGTCCATTTCCGGTTGGAGCAGCCGGTGTCGGTGCGCTTCTGGGCCGATCGCGATCTGGTCCTCGCCGGCCGCGTCCGCGAGATCGCCGGCTCCGCCGATCCGGCCTCGCGCACCTACGCCATCCGCGTCGGTCTGTCCGCCGACGACCGGGTCCGCCTCGGCATGACCGCCACCGTCGAGGCCGCCGTTCCGGTCTCGGAGGGCACCATCGTGGTGCCGGTCGCCGCGCTGGCGGGGGCGCCCGATCATCCCCGCGTCTGGGTGGTCGACCGCGCCGCCGCCACCGTCCAGCCGCGCGACGTCACCCTCGGCGCGGTGGCGCCCGACGGCGTGCGCGTGCTCTCCGGGCTCGCGGCGGGCGACGTCGTCGTCACCGCCGGCACTCAGTTCCTGACCCCCGGCCGCAAGGTCCGTCTCGACGCCGCCCCGGCCGATCGCACCGCCGCCGACTGATCGCCGCCCCGCCGCCCGCCTTCCGGCAGGAGAAGCCGATGTTTCGTTCCTCGACGCCCGGCAAGGGCTTCAACCTGTCGCGTTGGGCCATCCGCCACGCCCATCTGACGCGGTTCTTCTTCGCCCTGGTGGTGATCGCCGGCGTCTTCTCGGTGCTCAATCTGGGCCAGAAGGAAGACCCCGACTTCACCTTCCGCGTCATGGTGGTGCAGGCCTATTGGCCGGGCTCCTCGCTCGAGGAGA